>NZ_JBFUHN010000037.1:0-63482 GCF_056402375.1 Variovorax sp. P4_B10
ATCTACWCTTATTAGWTCGTCGGCAGCGTSAGATGTGTATAAGAGTCTGTCGTTCAGGCGCAGATCGGTGGTGATGACGGCCGGCAGGCTGAGACTGATGGTTTCCAGGCCGCCGTCGACTTCGCGGGTGACCGTGGCCTTGCCGTCGGCCACTTCGACCTTGGAGGCGAAGGTGGCCTGGGGCAGGTCGGCCAAGGCCGCCAGCATCTGGCCGGTCTGGTTGGCGTCGTCGTCGATGGCTTGCTTGCCGAGGATGATGAGCTGGGGCTGTTCCTTGTCGACCAGCGCCTTCAGGAGCTTGGCGACGGCCAGGGGCTGGAGCTCTTCGGTGGTTTCAACGAGGATGCCGCGGTCGGCGCCGATGGCCATGGCGGTGCGCAGGGTTTCCTGGCACTTGGCATCACCGCAGGAGACGGCGATGACTTCGGTGACCACGCCCTTTTCCTTCAGGCGCACCGCTTCTTCAACGGCGATCTCGTCAAAGGGGTTCATGCTCATCTTGACGTTGGCAATGTCCACCCCGGTGCCGTCGCTCTTCACGCGCACCTTCACGTTGTAATCGACGACCCGTTTGACAGGCACAAGAACCTTCATTGACTTGACTCCATTGGATTGCAAAAAGGGGGCTTCGAGGGCAACCGGTCATTTTAGGGTTTGACCTTGGCAACCTCGGTGTTCGTTCAGATCGACATCGCGGGCGACAAAAAAAGAACGGTCGTGCTTTTCCGTGATTATAAGACAGCGTCGGGCGCCGGTGCGATTCCCTGCGGCAAAGATTCCACGCGCAGCACGCGCTGCGGATAGGGAATATCAATGCCCGCTCCGCGCAGCCCTTCGAGGATGGCGATGTTGATGGCGGAGCGCACGTTGTCCTTGCCCTTGTCAGGGTCGGCGACCCAGAAGTTCAGGCTGAACTCGAGGCCGTCGGGCGCGAAGTTCACGAGGAAGGTCACGGGCGCGGGGTCGGTCAATACGCGCGATTGGGCCTTCGCCGCCTCGCACAGGATGGCCTGCACCCGTGCTACGTCGCTCTCGTAGCCCACCACGATGTTGGTCGTGATGTTGAACTTGCGGTCGGCCAGCGACAGGTTTTCCACCCGGCTGGTGATCAGCGACTCGTTCGGCACGATGGCCTCGCGCCCGTTGCCTGCCCGGATCAGCGTGTAGCGCGTCTTGATGTCGGTGATGCGGCCCTCGAAGGCGTCGACCCTGACGTTGTCGCCGATGCGGATCGAACGCTCGAGCAGGATCACGAAGCCGCTCACGTAGTTGGCCGCCAGCTTCTGCAGGCCGAAGCCCAGGCCCACGCCGAGCGCACCGCCCAGCACCGAGAGCGCCGTGAGGTCGACCCCCACCGCCGACAGCGCGAACAGCAGGCCGATCAGCAACAGGAAGGCGCGCACCGCATTCGACGCCACCTTGCGCATCGACAGGTCGGTGACGGCTTCGCGCAGGATGCGCTTCTCGATGGTGGAGGCGATCCAGAGCGCGATCACCAGCACCARCCCGGCCGACAGCACGCCCTGGAAGATCGTCTGCAGGCTGACACGCGTCTTGCCGAAGGCCAGCGTGATGTTGTCGAGCTCGGCCAGCACCGGCGGCAGCAGCCCGACGATCCAGAGCACGGCGGCGATCCAGGCCAGCCAGGAGATCGTGCGCTCGAGCAGCCGCACCAGGTTGGAGGTGGGAAACACCGCCCTCAGCACCCGCGCGAACAGCCGGATGACCATCAGCGAGAGGAACACCGACACCGCGATGCGCAGCACCAGCACCGGCTGGAAGTCGATCACCAGGCGCCGCGCAAGATCGGTGAACACCAGCGACAGCAGCGGGAACAGCACGCCGTCGAAGGTGCTTTCGCCGAACCAGATCGAATCCTTGGGCTGGTCGCGCCCGAACCATTTGCAGATGGCCCAGGCCAGCGCCACGCAGGCCACCAGTGCAGCGAGTTCGATGCCGATGCCGCGCGCGTCGACCTGGCTCAGGCGTTGTGTGAAGTCGTTGAAATTCATCTCTTGGGAAAACATGGCGCCGTGTTCGCGCCGGTGGCGTTACAGATCGGCCAGGACACGGATATGGGCTTCGACGCTGCGCGCCAGCGCATCGAGGTTGTAGCCGCCCTCGAGCATCGAGACGATACGGCCGCGCGCATGGCGCCTGGCAACATCGTGTATGCGGCCGGTGATCCAGGCGAAGTCGTTCTCGGTGAGGCCGAGCTGGCCCAGGTCGTCCTCGCGGTGGGCGTCGAAGCCCGCGCTGATGAAGACCATCTGCGGCCGGAACTCTTCGAGCCGCGGCATCCAGGCGGCCTCGATCATCTCGCGCACGTCCATGCCCCGGGTGTAGGCCGGGATCGGCAGGTTCAGCATGTTCGGCGCCGGGTGATCGGTGCCGCTGTACGGGTAGAACGGGTGCTGGAAGAAGCCGACCATCAGCACGCGCGGATCGTTCGAGAGGATGTTCTCGGTGCCGTTGCCGTGGTGCACGTCGAAGTCGACGATGGCCACCCGGTCGAAGCCATGCACCTCGAGCGCGTGCCGCGCCGCGATCGCGACGTTGTTGAAGAAGCAGAAACCCATGGCCTGCTCGCGGCAGGCGTGGTGGCCCGGCGGGCGCACCGAGCAGAACGCGTTCTCGATGTCGCCGGCGATCACCGCGTCAGTCGCAGCAATGGCGGCGCCCGCGGCGCGGCGGGCGGCCAGCAGCGTGAAACGGTTCAGGGAAGTGTCGGGGTCGAGCTGCGCGTGGTCGGGGCCGCCCGCAGGTTCGTCGGCCACCAGGCGCTGGTGCAGCGCTTCGAGGTGCTCGACGTGCGAAACGCTGTGGGCCCGGGTGAGCTGCTCCAGGGTGGCCAGCGGTACTTCGCAGTGCTCCAGCGCGTCGCCGACGCCCGTGAGCAGAAGCCGATCTTCGATGGCATCCAGTCGCTCGGGGCACTCGGGATGACCCCGGCCCATGTCATGCTTCCAGAAGTCGCGGTGTGTGAAGTAGCCTGTCTTGCCCATGTCTCTTGTCGCGTCTAGACCTCACACGGCATGGGGCCGCAAGGTCTTACGGTATCGTTTGCATATGGATACAAATATGGACGTTGCTGCGAAGCTTGCCACTTTGCTGAGTCAGCTTAACACGGTGATCGTGGGCAAAGAGGCGCAAGTGCGCGACTGCGTGGCCTGCCTGCTCGCAGGCGGGCACCTGCTGATCGAGGATGTGCCGGGGGTCGGCAAGACCACCCTCGCCCATGCGCTGTCGCACACCTTCGGCCTGCAGTTTTCGCGGGTTCAATTCACGGCCGACCTGATGCCGGGCGATCTGTCGGGCGTGGCGATCTACGACCGGGGGCAGCAGGCCTTCGTGTTCCACCCCGGTCCGATCTTTGCGCAGGTGCTGCTGGCCGACGAAATCAACCGCGCCAGCCCCAAGACCCAGAGCGCCCTGCTCGAGGCGATGGAAGAAAAGCAGGTCACCATCGAAGGCGAGACCCGGCCGCTGCCGACGCCCTTCTTCGTGATCGCCACGCAGAATCCGCAGGACCAGCTCGGCACCTTCGCCCTGCCCGAGTCGCAGCTCGACCGGTTCCTGATGCGCATCTCGCTCGGCTACCCGGACCGCGCGGCCGAGCGGCTGCTGCTCTCGGGTGTGGACCGGCGCGAGATGCTGGCCAGCCTGCCCGCCATGCTGACGGCCGGCGAACTGACCGCCATCCAGCAGCGCGTGCAGCAAGTGCATGCGGCCGAACCGCTGCTCAACTACGTGCAGGACCTGATCGCGGCCACGCGCTCGGGCCGCTGGTTCCTTCAAGGCCTGTCGCCGCGTGCCGGCATTGCGGTACTGCGCGCCGCCAAGGCACAGGCGCTGCTGGCCAACCGCAACTACGTCGCGCCCGACGATGTGCAGGCCGTGCTGCCGCAGACGATCGCGCACCGCCTCACGCCGGTGGGCGACGCAGGCCGCGGTGCCGTCGAGCAGGTGCGCGCCATGATCGCGGCGGTGCCGCTGCCGTGAATCCGGTCGGCGTCCTCCGCTCGCGCATCGACGGCTGGTTCCTGTCCCGGCGGCCGCCGTCGGACACGCTGGAGCTCACGCAACGCAACGTCTACATCGTTCCCACGCGGGCGGGGTGGACGCTGGCGGCCACGCTGCTGGTGCTGCTGATCGCATCGATCAACTACCAGCTCAATCTCGGCTACCTGCTGACCTTCCTGCTGGCCGGCAGCGTTGCCGTGGGGATGCATGTGTGCCATGCCACCCTGCGCGGGTTGGCGATGCACATGATGCCGCCCGAGGCGCACTACGCGGGGGCCGCAGCCGTCTTTCGCGTGGTGCTGCACAACACGCGGCGCAGCGTGCGCTATGGCATCGGGATGGCGGTGCGCGGCAGTGGGCAATGGGCATGGACCGACGTGCCGGCCGAAGGCACTTCCACGGTCGAGATCGCGTTCCAGCCCGAGCGGCGGGGGTTGCATCCGGTACCGCCGTTGACGGCCGAGACGCGCTTTCCCCTGGGGACGTTCCGCGTATGGACGGTCTGGCGTCCTGCGGCGCAGATGCTGGTGTATCCGACGCCCGAGGCGCATCCGCCGCCGTTGCCGCCCGGGGAGCCCTTGTCGGGGCCTGCCGCCGTGTCGGCGGCGATGCACGCGCAGGCGTCCGGGGAGTACGACGGCGTGCGGGCCTATCGGCGCGGCGATCCGCTGAAGCTCGTGGTCTGGAAGAAGGCGGCGCGGGCGCAGGCGACCGGCTCGGAAGACCTGGTCAGCCGGGATACGCAGCACACGCAGCGCGAAGAGCTCTGGCTCGATGCGCAGGCCACGGGGCTTGCAGATACCGAGGCCCGCGTGTCCCGGCTCTGCGCCTGGGTGTTGATGGCGGACCGGTTGGGCGCGGACTATGGGATTCGGGTCGGGGCCCGGGTCGTGAAGCCTTCCCAGGGCGAGGCCCACAAGAGGGCTTGCCTGGAAGCGTTGGCCTTGTGTTGAGTCAGGTCTCATGAACAAAGTGATGCAGGAGCTCTCGGCGCTCCCCAGGGACGCCAGGGACACGCTCTTCCTGTTGACGGTCATCGGCCTGATCGTCCTCCCCCAGGTGGAAAACCTCCCCTGGTGGTGCTCGGCCCTCACCGCCATGGTCCTCCTGTGGCGCGCTTCGCTGGCCGTGCAGGCCCGCCCCTTGCCCAGCCGATGGTGGCGCATCGCCCTGCTCGCCCTCGCGCTGGGGGCCACCTACGCCACTCACCGCACCCTGCTGGGCCGCGACGCGGGCGTCACCCTGATCGTCATCCTGCTGGCCCTCAAGACGCTGGAGCTGCGCGCCCGGAGAGACGCCTTCGTCGTCTTCTTCCTGGGCTTCTTCGCGATGCTCACCAACTTCTTCTATTCGCAGTCGCTGCTGACCGCATTCACGATGCTGCTCGCGCTGCTGGGCCTGCTGACCGCGCTGGTCAACGCGCACATGCCCGTCGGAAGACCGTCGCTGATGCAGGCCGCGCGCACCGCAGGCTGGATGGCCCTCGCCGGCGCGCCGATCATGCTCGCGCTGTTCCTGCTGTTCCCCCGCTTCGCGCCGCTCTGGGGCACGCCGGGCGATGCCATGGCCGGCCGCACCGGCCTCTCGAACACGATGCGCGTCGGCACCATCGCAGAGCTGGCGCTCGACGACAGCATCGCCGCCCGCGTCAAGTTCGACGACAACCGCGCGCCGCCGCAAAGCCAGCTCTACTTCCGCGGTCCGGTGCTGGCGCAGTTCGACGGGCGCGAGTGGACGGCCCTGCCGCCATGGGCGCGCGGCGGGCAGGGCCTCGCCAACCTGCGCGTGAGCGGCGAACCCTTTCGCTACGAGGTCACGCTCGAACCCAACAACCGGCCGTGGCTGCTGACGCTCGACGTCGCACAAAAGGCACCCGAAGCCGTGGGCCTCGAAGTGACAGGCACACCCGACCTGCAATGGATCTCGAACCGACCCGTCACCGATCTGCTGCGCTACCGCGCCGAGAGCTACACGCAGTTCCAGAGCGGCCCGGTGCGCCGTGCCGGCGCACAACTGCAGGCCTACCTGGCACTGCCGCCCGGCACGAACCCGCGCACCGCCGCGCTCGCCGCCGAAATGCGCAACAACCCGGCGCTGGCCGGCGCCGCCACGCCCGCCTTCGTGCAGGCCGCCCTGCAACGGCTGCGCACCGGCGGCTACACCTACACGCTGGAGCCCGGCGTCTATGGCAACGACACCGCCGACGAGTTCTGGTTCGACCGCAAGGAAGGTTTCTGCGAGCACATCGCCTCGGCCTTCGTGGTGCTGATGCGCAACCTCGACATCCCCGCGCGCATCGTGACCGGCTACCAGGGCGGCGAACTCAACGGCGTCGACAACTACTGGGTGGTGCGCCAGAGCGATGCGCACGCATGGGCCGAGGTCTGGCAGGCGGGCTCGGGCTGGGTGCGCGTCGACCCGACCGCCTCGGTGGCGCCCGGTCGGGTCGGACAACTGCAGCGGCTCCTGCCGCAGCCGGGGCTGTTCGCCGGCGCCATCGGCGCGATGAGCCCCACGCTGGTACAGAACCTGCGCGCCGCCTGGGAGGCGATGAACAACGGCTGGAACCAGTGGGTGCTCAACTACACGCAGAGCCGCCAGCTCAACCTGCTGAAGAACATCGGCTTCGAAGCACCGAGCCTCGAGGACCTCGCCTACGTGCTGCTCTACCTGCTGGTGGGAGCCAGTCTCGCGGGCGCGGCCTGGACGCTGTGGGAACGCAGCCGGCACGACCCGTGGCTGCGCCTGCTGGGCCAGGCGCGCGCGCGCCTGGTGAAGGCCGGCCTGCCCCTGCCCGAGACCACGCCGCCGCGCCAGATGGCCGCCGAGGCCGACGCACGTTTCGGCCCTGCCGCGCAATCCGTTCGCGACTGGCTGCTGAAGCTCGAGGCCCAGCGCTATGCCCAAGAGGCCGCGCCGAGCACGCTGGCCGCCCTGCGCGCGGAGTTCCGCCGCCTCAGCTGGCCCGCCGCAAACCCACTCCGCTGAAACCGCAGGTGTCCCGCCGGAATACCCGCGCGGGCGGACGGCACAATCGGCGCATGCGATTTTTCCTCCCCAAGCCGTCCCGCGCCGCCGTCGCCCTCGCCCTTCTTGCCGCCAGCTGCGCATGGTCCACGGGGGCCGCAGCCCAGAAATCCACCAACGGCCGCAACGGCGCAGCCGCCGTGCGCGGCAGCATCCCCTACGCCACACGCGACGACGCGATGCGCTTCGCCGACGACGTCGCCGAGCGCCGCGGCCTCGACCGCGAATGGGTGCGCGCCACCATCGGCGCAGCGCGCTTCCTGCCCAACGTGCCGCGGCTGATGCTGCCCGGCCCGGTGGGAACGGTGAAGAACTGGCAAACATATCGCAGCCGCTTCATCGATCCGGTGCGCATCGCGGCCGGCGTGCGCTTCTGGCGCGCCAATGCCGACACGCTGGCGCGGGCCGAACAGGTGTACGGCGTGCCGCCGGAAATCATTGTCGGCATCATCGGCGTCGAGACCATCTACGGCCGCAACATGGGCAACTTCCGGGTGATCGATGCGCTGGCCACGCTGTCGTTCGACTTCCCGCAGGGCCATCCGCGCGCGGCCGAGCGCGAAGCGTTCTTTCGCGGCGAACTCGAGAGCTTCCTGAGCACCGAGAGCCGCACGGCCGACGATCCGCTGACGCCCGTCGGCAGCTATGCCGGCGCAATGGGCATGCCGCAGTTCATGCCCAGCAGCATCGCCAAGTACGCGGTCGACTTCGACGGCGACAGCCGCATCGATCTCGTCAACAACCCGGCCGACGTGATCGGCTCGGTTGCCAGCTACTTCAAGTCCTTCGGCTGGCAGCCCGGCATGCCGGCCACCTACCCGGTGCATTTCGAGGAGGCGCGGCTCCAGAAGGCCCTGCTGCTCGCGCCCGACATCCTTCCGAGCTTCAGCGCCGACAGCTTCGTGGCCGCCGGTGCGGTGCCCGAAGGCGAAGGCCTGAGCCACAAGGGCCTGCTCGCGCTCGTCGAGCTGCAGAACGGTGCCGACGCGCCGCCGACCTACCTGGCCGGCACGCGCAACTTCTACGTGATCACGCGCTACAACTGGAGCAGCTACTACGCGATGTCGGTGCTCGACCTCGGGCAGGAGGTCAAGGCCGCCATGGAGCCATAGCCGCCATGACGCCCGAGGCGCTGCTTGCGAACTGGACCGGTGCCTGGCGGGCCCTGGGCATCGAGGCGCCCGACCCGGCGCCGTGCGCCGAACTGCAGCGCTGCTACGGCGAGCCGCAGCGCCACTACCACACGATGCAGCACCTGGGCGAATGCCTCGCCTGGTTCGAGCGCGAGAAGGCGCTGGCCGAGCGGCCGGGCGAAGTGGCGCTCGCGCTCTGGTTCCATGACGCCATCTACGACGTGCATGCGCACGACAACGAGGCGCGCAGTGCCGACTGGGCGCGCAAGGCGTTGCTTGCCGCAGGCGCGAACGAAGAAGCGGCCGGGCGCGTGCATGCGCTCGTGATGGCCACCCGCCACGACGCGGTGCCCGAAGGGCGCGATGCCGAACTGCTGATCGACATCGATCTTTCCATCCTCGGCGCCGAACAGGCACGCTTCGACGAATACGAACGCCAGGTCCGCGCCGAGTACGCCTTCGTGCCCGACGAAGTGCGCCTGCCGCGCCGGCGCGCGATCCTGCAGCGCTTTCTGGACCGCGAAGCGATCTACGCCACGCCCCGGATGCACGCGCTGCTCGAAGCACGCGCACGCGCCAACCTGCAGCGGTCGATCGCCGCGGCCTGGTCTGGCTATTTCACGGGGAATTCCGGATAAGAGGCGGGAAGGCAGTCCGGGCGGAAAACTTCAAACATGGACATATTCGAACTCTTTTCATACAAGCTGGAAAACTTCCTGAACATCAGGCCTCATCCGAAGGAGCTGGGTTCCATTTTTTATGAACAGGATGAGATTTCCCTGTTTTCCGTCGTTGCCAGAAAAAGCAACGGATCGACCTTCAGCGTGAGTCGCTGGCAGGATCTGTTTTCCGTGAGTGCCTTCAAAAAGGCCATGTCGAAAATCGGCTTCAGCGAGCCGGACTGCTACGCCCTCCTCCTGGTCCTGTCCCGTCTTGGCTATCTTCTTGAAATCGACAACCGCCAACGAAGCAACAAGGATTATTTTGTTTTCTTCTATGTCATTCAGTTGATCTGTTTGAAAAACAGCGCGCTCGATGCCGATGAACGGATCAGGAACTACATGCTCAGGTTTCTTCTTTTCGAACTGAGCATCGACGATGAGGCTTATCGCCGCTTCAGCATCCAGGGTCATCAGATGATGATGGCTACCGATGCGCTGGGACCTTTGACATTCCTGGACGTTATCGATCTGGCGTACGAAGCGCTCAAGGCAGACGGCAGAAAAGAACATGCATTGCTGGCCACCTTGAAAAACTATCAGACGAGCGTCATCAAGCTGCTGGCCCAGCCCGATGGCAAAAGATACCGGTTGGCCATCGACGATCGATACGGTGAGTTCATGTATCCCGATGTTTTCCTGGACACCTGCACCCAGGACAGGAAACGGATATATGACGCGCTGATCGATACGGTCAACCCTTTCCAGTCAACGGAAAATCTTTTTGTCTCCAACATCATCCTGATGAATTACTCGTTCCACGTATTGCAGAAAAAGCCTCGAGAAATCTCAAGGCTGAAGAAATACGTCAACGACGATCAGTTGTTTGGCAAGATTCTGGAGGCATTGATCCATCGCCGAATGACAGTCAGCAGGGCGACGTTCGAGATGATTGGCATCGACCATGATCTGGCCTCCATCAAGGACGATCACAAGTCGTTCTACAACATCTTGTACAGCCTGTAGGACGACTTCAGTCCGGCATCAGGCGCCACCACTCGGAGCGCGGCAGTTCGTCGTTGCGCTCCTCTTCCACGATGCCGAACATCAGTCCGTCGCGCGTGGCGCCGAGCTTCGACAACTGCAGCAGGCGCTGCGGATCGCGGCACAGCATGAAGCTGGCGTCGCCCTGCCATTCGAGGCAGCGGCCGACCTCGGCGAGCATCAGCGCCGGCTGGCTCTGCATGAAGGTGAAGGGCATCGGCAGACCGGCATCGAGCTGCTCCAGACCTGCATGCGTGGCGCCCCAGGCGCCGCGCAGGCTGGCCACGCGCAGGCGCGCGCCTGGCGGCAATGCAGCCTCTCCCGCGGCATCGAGACAGCGGCGTGCGCCGTACATGGCGAGCTCGGTCCACAGGCCGACGCGGCGCGGCCGGCGGCCGAGGCGGTTCGCCAGTTCGTCGCGCCAGTCCGCGGGCGGCGGGTGGACGACGAAGTGGGCGGTGACGCGCCACGCGGTCTTGGCTCCGGCACTCATTCGCTGCAGTCCCTGAGCATGAGAGAGGCATGCCCGCCGCCGAAGCCGACCACGTTGAGCAGGATGTTGCGCAGCTTCGCGGGCGCCTGTGCGCTCAATGCGATGCCCAGCGTGTCGTCCAGCGGGTAGCCGGTCGATGGCCAGGCCCCGCCCTCGATGCAGCCGACCAGCAAGGCCAGCTCCGCAGCGCCCGCGGCACCGAGCGTGTGGCCGAGCGAGGACTTGAGCGACACCAGCGGCGGCAGCGGATCGAACACCTGCTTGAGCGCCTCTGCCTCGATGGCATCGTTGACGGGACTGCCCGCGGCCTGCACCTTGATCAGGTCGACGTCTTCAGGACGCAGGCCGCTTTGCGCGAGCGCCGCGTGGCACATGGCGCGCACGGCGCTCGCTTCCGTGCCCGAGGGATTGCGTCCATCGACCACGTTCGCGCCGCCTGTGAGGCACCAGCGCGCCGGGCGGGATCCCAGGCGCAGTGCGGCCACGGCTTCGCCGAGCACCAGCCCCTTGCGCCCGGCGCCGAAGGGCTGCGCGCTCTCGGGCGCCAGCAGTTGCATCGCACCGAAGCCGGCCACGGTGAAGCGGTTGTCCAGCTCGGCGCCGATCACCAGCGCCTCGTCGGTCTCTCCGCTGCGGATCAGGTCGGCGGCCGCCAGCACGGCGTTGAGCGCCGAGGTGCAGGCCGTCGAGACGGTGAAGACCGGGCCTTGCCAGTCGAGCGCCGCAGCGACGACACCGGCAAAGTCCTGCAGATCGCCGCCGAGCCGGAGGTCCTGCTTCTCATGTTCCATGTAGCCGATGTCGAGCGAGGACGAGGCGACGAAGAGCGGCGCGGTCCGCTCGCCCCATTCCCCGGTCTGCGCGACGACGCTGCGCACGGTGCGGCGCACGCGCTGCGTCCAGTCGCCCTCTTGCGGTGGCAGCGCATAGACCGGCCAGTGAATGCCCTGGGCGATGGCAACAGGCGTCGGCGGCACACCGCCGCGCCGCAGCGCGTCGAGCGCGCTCGGCATATCGTTGCCGAGCACGCAGGCCAGGCCGAAGCCGGCCAGGTACACGTCGCTCACTGCACAACCTCCGCGCTGCGCGCTGCGGTGTTCGCCCTGGGAGCAGACCGGTAGCTCATACCTTGCCCGCTTGCGCGAGGTGCTCCGCCAGATGGGCGATGGACGTCATCGCGCGGCGTGTTTCCTTGCTGTCGGGCATGCGCACGCCGAAGCGCTGCTGGATCGTCATCGACACCTGCAGGGCATCGAGCGAATCGAGGTCCAGCCGCGCCTCGGGGCCAAACAACGGTTCGTCGTCACCAAGGCCGCCGGGGGGCGCTTCCTTCTCGACGGCTTCGAGCACCATCGTCTTGAGACTGGCAATGAATTCGGGGGAAACGGTACTCACGGTGTGCGCCTGCGAAACAGAAAAACAGCCAGAAGGAACATGGCCGCCGCGAACACGACCAGCCGCCCGATCTGCGGCAAGGCGTCGGCCACGCCGCCTCCGCGCAGCAGCACGGTCAGCAGGGCTTCGAGCCCCCAGTTCATCGGCGAGATCTCGACCAGCCGCTGCATGAAGCCCGGCATCACGAACTTCGGCACCATGATGCCGCCCGCCGCCGCCATCAGCACGTTGACCATGGGCCCCAGGGTGGCTGCCTGCGCATGGCTGCGGACCAGGCAGGCCAATGCGAGCGACAGGCTCACCGCGGCCAGGCTCACGGCCGCGAGCGACAGCAGCAAGGCGCCCCAGTGGATGCCCGCGAGCGACAGCGCATCGCCGCCGATCAGCGGCATGAACCAGATGCCGGCCGCCAGCATCAGCAGCGCCTGCAGCGCATTCACGCCCAGGTAGGGCAAGGCCTTGGAGGCCAGCAGCATCGGGCGCGACACGCCCAGGCTCTGCAGCCGGCCGAGCGCGCCCGAACTGCGCTCCTGCACGAACAGGCTGGAGAGCGACGCCACGACGAAGAACATGCCGAACACCAGCCAGGCCGGCACGTTCTGCTGCACCGAGGTGGGCCGCGGGCCGGCGGTGGAGAAGCGTTCCGCCTGCACCATCGCCTGGATGGAAGCGTCCGGCGCCGGACTGGCCGTGCCGGGCACCGCCAGCGCGAGACGTGCCTTCAACTCGCCCGATGCACCGATGAGCTCCGCGCGCAGCGCATTGAACAGGTTGGCGTCGATGCCGGGTTCGGTCAGCAACCGGATGTGCGCCCTGGTCGACAACGCGGCCGATTCGAGTTCTTCCGACAGGCCCGGCTCCAGCACGATCACGTACTTGAGCGTTCCGTTGCGCAGCCGCGCCTGCCAGTCGCTGCCGAGCGGCTGCGGCGCACCATGGCTGCGTTGCCAGAGCTGCAGCAGCCACTTGGCGGGCGTTGCGGTGTCGCGCGCATCGACCGCATACGTCAACTCGGCGAGCGGCGGGCGGTAGATGTCCTTCAGCGTGAGCGACATCAGCACGATGAAGACCATCGGCATGACGAACAGCACGGCCAATCCGTGCATGTCGCGCACGAGTGCCAGCAGTTCCTTCTTGATGAGCGCGAAGAGCATGGGGTTCAGTCAATCGCGCAGCGAGCGGTGGGTGAGCGCCATGAAGAGCTGCTCGAGGTCGTGGCGGCCGAATTCGGCGTGGCGCACTTCGATGCCCGCCGCTTCGAGCGCGGCCAGCACCGGACCGGGACCATTGCCGGGGCTCAGATGGATGCGCCAGTGCGCGACGCCCTGCTCCACCGTACCGAAGCGCGACAGCATCTGCGCATCGAGCCCGTCGGCGGCCAGCGTGAGCAGCATCGTGCTCTTCGACAGCAGTTCGTCGAGCGGACCGTCGCGCAGCACGCGGCCATGGTCGAGGATGGCCACGCGGTCGGCGATGGCCTCGATCTCTTCCATGTAGTGCGAGGCATAGATCACCGCCGCGCCCTTCTGCGCCAGGCTCTTGATGGCATCGAGGATGAAGGCGCGCGACTGCGGGTCGACACCCACGGTGGGCTCGTCGAACAGCATCAGCTCGGGTTCGGGCAGCAAGGCGATCGCGAGGTTGAGCCGTCGCTTGAGGCCGCCCGAGAGCCGGTCGGCACGCACGCCAGCGAACGATTCGAGCTGCGAGAACGCCATGCAGGCGTCGATGCGCTCCCGCTTGCGCCCCCCCGACAGCCTGCTCGCGGCGGCGAAGCACGCAAGGTTTTCGGCCACCGTGAGCATCGAATAGAAAGCCTGGTCCTGCGGCGCGACGGCGATGCGCGTGGGCGCCTTGGCGCGCACCTGCTGCAGCGGCTGGCCGTCGATGCGGATCTCGCCCGACTGCACTGCGAGCGCACCCGACAGGTGCGAGATCAGCGTGGTCTTGCCTGCGCCGTTCGGCCCGAGCAGGCCCAGCACGCAGCCCCGCGGCACCGCGAGCGAAACCTGCGCCAGCGCCGGCGCATCGGCATGCGGGTAGCGGTAGCTGAGCTCCTGCAGCTCGAGCATCAGGCGACGGCGGCCTTGAGGTCGCGGAAGAAGCTTTCTTCCTGCTGCGCCTGCTCGCGCAGCTTGCCCGCCAGCGCGGCCGGATCGACCGGCTCGCGCCCCTTCACCATGCGCGCCGCCTTGAGCGCGAAGGCGCGCCAGCCGTCGCCGATGGCGATGAGCCGCTCGGACATCTGCGTCAGTTGCGGCTTGTCGAGCAGATGCGCCGCCTCCTGCAGGAAGCCGGCGTAGATGAAGCGGAAGCCCGCGCCGCCCGTGCCGATTTCCTCCTGCATGCGCACCACGTGGCCGATGAAATCGACACTGCGCGCATCGGTGGCCGACAGCCGCTGCATCCGGTTGGCCAGGGTGCGCATGCCGCGCACGCCGACGATCGGAATCGGCGCGAGCATGTTGCGCACCGTCTTGCGGATGGCCTTGGTCACCGAGGCCGCATCGACCACCTTGCGCTCGATGGCCTGCGGGTAGTACATGAGCCCCTTCGGCGCCAGCACGCCCTTGGCGAAGCGGGCGCGCAGCAGGTCGCCGCTGGCGCAGCGCACGGGCTCCTCGAACACCGGGTCGCTGATCAGGTAGTCGTCGCCGTCCTTGCCGTACACCAGCAAGTTGTGCGCGTTGAAGTGAAAGCGCATGTTCGGCGGAAAGTACGGCAGCCAGTAGACCGAGGTCTGCAGCCCCACGAGCTGCCCGTCGGCCAGCAAGGCATCGAGCCGCTGCTGCCCGGCCTCGGGGCTGCGAAAGGTCTCGAAGCGGAAGCGCGCGGCCATCGGCGCCAGCAGGCCCTTGATGATGGCCTTGGGCGGCATGCGGTACGAGATGAGCGGCAGGCCCGACAGCTTGATGAAGGGCAGATAGGCGAAGGACAGCGCCGACGACAGGCCCAGCGCCATGCTCTCGGTCATGGGCGCGCCGTGGTGGCGCATCAGGCTCGAGATGACGCCGCTTTCGCAGTGCGCCGCCTGTTGATGTTGGAAGTTCACGGCAGGCCTTGCAGGGTGGGAATCGGAAGGCCCAGCGCTTCGGCATAGCGCGACAGCTGCGCCTGCGACAGGGCCGTGAAGTGCCGGGGCTGCAGGTGGCGCCGCACGCGCCACTGCCAGAAGCCGCTGGTCTGCGAGAGCAGCGCCACATCCATGCGGCGCTCGTACATCCAGTATTCGAGCGGCGACGCAAGCCCCGCCTTCACCCGCTCTTTCGCAGCCTGCGCCTGYTCGACCAGCACATCGACCGCATGGCTGGTGACGATTTCTTCCGCCTCCCAGCCACGCGACGTGGTGGTGACGACGCGGCCCTGCGCGTCGCGCGCGTACATCAGCTTGGAATGGCCATCGAGGGTCGCGTTGCCCTCTTGCGGAACGGCGTCGAGGTCCATGGCTACACAGCCTCCATGTAGATGAAGCCACTGGAGAAGCGGCCGCTTTCCGGCACGAACATCAGCAGCTTGTGGCCGGGCTGGATGCGCCCGGAACGGAACAGCTCGTCGAGCATGATGTAAGGCGATGCCGACCCGGTGTTGCCCTTGCTCGCGAGGTTGCTGAACCAGCGCTCGCGCGGAATCGGCAGGCCCAGCGATTCGAGGCACTGGCTCACCGGCTCGACGAAGTAGTGCGACGAGAGGTGCGGCAGGAACCAGTCGATGTCCTTCGAGGTCAGCCCGCGGCGCTCGATGATGGCCGCGAGTGGCTCGCCCAGCGTGGCGCGCACGACATTCTCGTTGAGCAGGCGCACGTCCTGTTTGACGGCGAAGGTCGAGTCGCGCTGCCATTCCGCGGGCGAGGTGCGCGCCCAGCCGTCGAGGCCGCCTTCGGCGTTCTTGTCGGCGCCCGCGTACATGCAGACCGGCAGCTCGTGCGCGGCCGACGACAGGTCGATCCATTCGACGCGCAGCGACAGCGGCCCGCGCGGCTCGCGCTCCAGCAGCACGGCGCCCGCGCCATCGGACAGCATCCATCGCAGGAAATCCTTCTCGAAGGCGATCTCGGGCCGGGCCTCGAGCGCTTCGAGCTTGTGTTCGAGTTCGGCCTCGAAGTTGGCGCCGCGCATGACGGCGGAGGCCAGTTCCGAGCCGGTGGCGACCGCGCGGCGCGCATCGCCGGAACGCACCGAGAGCCACGCATGCTTGAGGGCCGTGGTGCCGGCCAGGCAGATGCCCGCGCAGGCCACCACTTCGAGCCGCGGCCAGCCGAGTTCGCCGTGCACCATCACCGCGTGGTTGGGCATCAGCTGGTCGGGCAGCGAGGTGCCGGTGACGAGGCAATCGACCTGGCCGATATCGCCCAGTGCCCGGATGGCCGAGGCGGTGAGCTGCGCATTGGTCATGGCCAGCCGTCCGGTGGTGCGGTCGATGGCGTAGTGGCGCGACTGGATGCCGTTGCTGCGAAGAATCAGCCGCCGCGCGCGGGACGCCTTGCCGCCGATGCGACCGAGGACTTCTTCGATGTCTTCATTGCTGACCGGGGAAAAGGGCAGAAAGGCGGCGGTGCGGGTCAGGAAGACATCAGTCGTCATAGAGATGGGAGCGGTCCGTGGCGGAGCCCGACGGGCACTCGAATTGGGCTGTCATTTTAGTCAGCCACCCCTTGAACAAGGGCCGCAGGAGCGCCTGGAGGCTCAAGCTCACGGGCACTACCGTGACAATCAGCGCAAGCAGGAAGAGAACGTAGAGCAGCAGCAAGGGCTTGCGCTGCCAGGCGCCCGGCCCGCCGGCCGCCATGATGAGCTTGCCCCAGAGGTAGAAGCTCCGGGTGCCGGCCTTCTCGCTGATCAGGAGCCGCGCATTGGCCTGCACCGCCCCGAGGCCCGCGAGCAACGGCTGCGTGCCGCGCTCCAGGTCGTGGTGCAGCGCGTCGCGCAGGGCGCGGCCGAAACGGCCGGTACTGCGGATCTGGGCGGTACTGAGCCCCGCGTCGGGCATGCCCCAGAAGCCACGCTTGCGGCCCCAGATCAGCCAGGCCGGGGTGGTGAAGAAGGTGGCGAGCGTGGGGCCGGGGTCGGTCAGTACCACGTTGTCGACCAGTCGCGCACCCACATCGCCGAGCATGCCCTTGAGCTTTTCGTGGGCCAGGAGCCACATGTTGCGGCAGGCAATGACCGTTACCACCGGTTTGCCTTCGAGCAGGCGCTTCGCCAGCGGGTGCTTCAGGAAGGCGGTGATCGGCTGCGAAGGCGCCAGGAACCACACCTGGTACGGCAGGATGACCAGGTCGAAGTCCTCGTCGCCCTTGAGCGAGAGTGGCGCCAGCGGCGGCGGCTTCATGTGGGCCGACTCCGGGAAGGCGTCGAAGAAGGTCATGAAGGGCCAGGGGAACGGGAACGCGGCCTGCGGGCGCAGCGTTTCCTCGTGCACCTCGATGGCCGGGTCGGCGCGCAGCGGCGCGACGATCTGCTCGGCGACGCCGGCCAGCTGTCCGGATTGCGAATAGTGGATGACCAGCACGCGTTTGGGGCGTGTGGCGGAGCTGGGGGGGGTTGAGGTCACGTGCGGGACGGTTTCGAGGGCCGTCGAATGTAAGCCAACCGTCGGGCCAATGCATCTGCCATTGGTCATGCCGTCGCGTCGATCCCACGGTCGGACAATTCCCAATGGAAAAAGGGGCCGCTCCCTGCGGTGCGGCCCCTTCCTGCTGTGCGGATCGGCGGAATTCGCAGGCGCTCAGCGCACCTTGCCTTCCTTCCAGGCGCTCAGCAGCTTGTTGTAGTCGATGGTCTCGCCCTTCGGCTTTTCGTTGGCCAGCTTCTTCCACGGGGCGTGGTCGTCGCTCAGGTACTTGGCCGGGTCGCCCTTGGGGTTCAGCTTGGGCGCGCAATGGGCCATGCCGGCGCGCTCGAGCCGAGCCATCACGTTGTCCATCTCGTCGGCCAGGTTGTCCATCGCCTTCTGCGGGGTCTTCTCGCCCGTCACGGCCTCGGCCACGTTCTTCCACCAGAGCTGTGCGAGCTTCGGATAGTCGGGCACGTTGGTACCGGTTGGGGTCCATGCCACGCGCGCCGGGCTGCGGTAGAACTCGATCAGGCCGCCGTACTTGTTGGCGTTCTGCGTGAAGTAGTCCGAGCGGATATCGCTGTCGCGGACGAAGGTCAGGCCGGTGATCGACTTCTTCAGCGAGGTCGTCTTGGCGGTGATGAACTGCGCGTAGAGCCAGGCGGCCGCCGTCTTGTTGGCGTCATGGCCCTTGAAGAAGGTCCACGAGCCCACGTCCTGGTAGCCGTTCTGCATGCCCTGCTTCCAGTACGGGCCGTTCGGGCCGGGGGCCATGCGCCACTTCGGCGAGCCGTCGTCGTTCACGACCGGCAGGCCCTTCTTGGTCATGTCGGCGGTGAAGGCCGTGTACCAGAAGATCTGCTGCGCGATCTGGCCTTGCGCCGGCACCGGGCCGGATTCGCCGAAGGTCATGCCCATGGCTTCCTTGGGCGCGTACTTCTTCATCCAGTCGATGTACTTGGTGAGCGCATAGACGGCAGCCGGCGAGTTGGTGGCGCCACCGCGCGAGACCGAGGCGCCGGTCGGCGTGCACTTGTCGGCAGCCACGCGAATGCCCCACTCGTCGATCGGCATGCCGTTCGGGATGCCCTTGTCGGCGGAGCCGGCCATCGACAGCCACGCATCGGTGAAGCGCCAGCCGAGCGACGGGTCCTTCTTGCCGTAGTCCATGTGGCCGTAGATCGGCTTGCCGTCGATGGTCTTCACGTCGACGCTGAAGAACTCGGCGATGTCTTCGTAGGCGCTCCAGTTGAGCGGCACGCCCAGGTCGTAGCCGTACTTGGCCTTGAACTTGTCCTGCAGGTCCTTGCGCGCGAACAGGTCGGCGCGGAACCAGTACAGGTTGGCGAACTGCTGGTCGGGCAGCTGGTAGAGCTGGCCGTCGGGCGCGGTGGTGAAGCTGGTGCCGATGAAGTCCTTCAGGTCGAGGCCGGGGTTGGTGAACTCCTTGCCGGTGCCCTTCATGTACTCGGTCAGCGACATGATCTTGCCGTAGCGGTAATGCGTGCCGATCAGGTCGGAGTCGGAGATCCAGCCGTCGTAGATCGACTTGCCGGACTGCATCGAGGTCTGCAGCTTCTCGACCACGTCGCCTTCCTGGATCAGGTCGTGCTTGACCTTGATGCCGGTGATTTCCTCGAAGGCCTTGGCGAGCGTCTTCGATTCGTACTCATGGGTGGTCAGCGTTTCGGAAACGACCGACACCTCCTTCACACCCTTGGCCTGCAGTTTTTTTGCGGCGTCGATGAACCACTTCATCTCTTCCATCTGCTTGTCCTTGGACAGGGTCGACGGCTGGAATTCGCTGTCGATCCATTTTTTCGCCTCGGCCTCGCCGGCCGACGCAGCGCCGTGCGCGGCGAACATCGCCGCTGCCAGTGCCAATGCCGTGTAGCGCATCTTCATGAATGTGTCTCCTCGGTTGTGCTTCCCCGGTTCTTTCCATCGCGGCTCCGGGGAGGCGGAGAGCCGGACGCGTTTGCGAAATCTGCGGGCCTAGCCTTTGCGCATCACAAGGGCCAGCACGAACATCGACAGCACGAAGCTGATCCAGATCGACGGCTCGGCTTCGAGGCTCATCCATTCCTGGAACTTGCCGGCAAGGCCGATGAAGACCAGGTTCACGTAGGCTGCCGACAGCAGGCCGATGAAGAGCCGGTCACCGCGCGTGGTAGCAATCGGCAGCCAGCCGCGCCGCATGGTGGTGGGCGACTTGAATTCCCACACCGTCATGCCGACCAGCATGAGCGCGATGCAGGTGAAGAACACGGCCACCGGGGTGGTCCAGACCATCCAGTCGAACATCTTTGGACCTCCTTAAACGCGACCCATCGCGAAACCCTTCGCGATGTAGTGACGGACAAACCAGATCACGATCGCGCCCGGCACGATGGTGAGCACACCGGCGGCTGCCAGCGTAGCCCAGTCCATGCCCGAGGCACTCACCGTGCGCGTCATCGTCGCCACGATCGGCTTGGCATTCACGCTGGTGAGCGTGCGCGCCAGCAGCAGCTCGACCCAGCTGAACATGAAGCAGAAGAACGCCGCCACGCCCACGCCGGCCTTGATGAGCGGCAGGAAGATCGTGAGGAAGAAGCGCGGGAACGAGTAGCCGTCGATGTACGCCGTCTCGTCGATCTCGCGCGGGATGCCGCTCATGAAACCTTCCAGGATCCACACCGCCAGCGGCACGTTGAACAGCAGGTGCGCCAGTGCCACGCCCAAGTGGGTGTCCATCAGGCCGACCGTGCTGTAGAGCTGGAAGAACGGCAGCAGGAACACCGCGGGCGGCGTCATGCGGTTCGTGAGCAACCAGAAGAACACGTGCTTGTCGCCGAGGAACGAATAGCGCGAGAACGCATAGGCCGCCGGCAGTGCCACGGTGAGCGAGATCACGGTGTTGATCGCCACGTAGATCAGGCTGTTGATGTAGCCCGAGTACCACGACTCGTCGGTGAAGATGCGCGCGTAATTGGCCCAGGTGAGCTGCTGCGGGAAGAACGAGAAGCTCGAGAGGATCTCCTCGTTCGTCTTGAAGCTCATGTTGACCATCCAGTAGATGGGCAACAGGGCGAACAGGATGTACAGCACCAGGAAGATGCTGCGCTTGTGGAATCTTTTTTCGGTCATTGTTCTTTCTCCACTTCTTGCGTGCCCACGCGCTGCATCCAGTTGTAGAGCACGAAGCAGAACAACAGGATGATCAGGAAATAGATCAGCGAGAAGGCAGCAGCCGGCCCCAGGTCGAACTGCCCCACCGCCTTCTGCGTCAGGTACTGGCTCAGGAAGGTGGTGGCATTGCCCGGCCCTCCGCCCGTCAGCACGAAAGGCTCGGTGTAGATCATGAAGCTGTCCATGAAGCGCAGCAGCACCGCGATCATCAGCACGCCGCGCATCTTGGGCAGCTGGATGTAGCGGAACACCGCGAACTTGCTCGCGCCGTCGATGCGCGCGGCCTGGTAGTAGGCATCGGGAATCGAGCGCAAGCCCGCATAGCAGAGCAGCGCCACCAGCGGCGTCCAGTGCCACACGTCCATCACCAGCACCGTGAGCCAGGCGTCGGCCGCGCTGCCGGTGTAGTTGTATTCGATGCCCAGGGTCTGCAACGCATGGCCCATCAGGCCGATGTCGGCCCGGCCGTAGATCTGCCAGATGGTGCCGACCACGTTCCACGGAATCAGCAGCGAGAGCGCCACCACCACCAGCACCGCCGACGATTTCCAGCCCTTGGCCGGCATCGACAGCGCGAGCCCGATGCCCAGCGGAATCTCGACCAGCAGCACCGACAGCGAGAAGCCCAGCTGGCGCCACAGCGCCTGGTGCAGCTCGTCGTCGCGCATCACCGAGGCGAACCACTCGGTGCCCACGAACACGCGGCGCTCGGGCGAGATGATGTCCTGCACCGAGTAGTTGACCACTGTCATCAGCGGCACGATGGCCGAGAAGGCCACGCAGATCAGCACCGGCAGCACGAGCCACCAGGCCTTCTGATTGATCGGCTTGTTGGTTGGGTTCATTCAAATACCTCCGTGCTTCGCACTGCGGTGCGAGCTTGCTTGGGGCGGCCCTGCGCTGCGCTCATGCCACCAGCTCCTCGTCCTTGTAATAGCAGGTGTGGGTGTCCAGCACCCGCAGCCACACCGTGTCTCCCACGGCCGGCGGCCGCTCGTCCGAATGCAGCCGCACCTTGATCACGCTGCCATCGACCTGTGCACTCAGCATCGCGTGCGTGCCGACGTCCTGCACCTGCTTCACCACGGCCGGCACGGCACCGGCGGCGCCGGCGTTCGAGAGGCGCAGGTATTCGGGCCGGATGCCGATCTTGAGCGGTCCCTGCGGCAGCTCGCGCATCGGTACCAGCGGAGTGCCCGCCACTTCGAGCGCGCCGTTCTCGCTTTTCGCCGAAAGAAAGTTCATGCCCGGCGAACCGATGAAGTGGCCGACGAAGGTGTGGGCCGGCCGCTCGAACAGCGCCTCGGCGCTGCCCACCTGCACGGCCTTGCCGCGCGTCATCACCACCACCTCTTCGGCGAAGGTGAGCGCCTCGACCTGGTCGTGCGTCACGTAGATCAGCGTGAGCTTGAGCTCGCGGTGGATCTGCTTGAGCTTGCGGCGCAGCTGCCACTTGAGGTGCGGGTCGATCACCGTGAGCGGCTCGTCGAACAGCACGGCCGACACGTCGCTGCGCACCAGGCCGCGGCCCAGCGAGATCTTCTGCTTGGCATCGGCTGCGAGGCCCGCCGCGCGCTGGTTGAGCTGGCCGCTCATGTCGAGCATTTCGGCAATCTCGCCCACGCGCTTCTTGATCTGGTCTTCCGGCACCTTGCGGTTGCGCAGCGGGAACGCGAGGTTCTCGGCCACGGTCATGGTGTCGTAGATCACCGGGAACTGGAACACCTGCGCGATGTTGCGTTCCTGCGGCGTGGCGCGTGTCATGTCGCGGCCATCGAAGGTCACCGTGCCCTGCGAAGGCACGAGCAGGCCCGAGATGATGTTGAGCATGGTCGTCTTGCCGCAGCCCGAGGGGCCAAGCAAGGCGTAGGCGCCGCCATCGCGAAAGCTCATCTTCAGCGGCAGCAGCGCGTAGTCGCTGTCCTGCGCGGGGTTTGCGCGGTAGGCGTGGGCCAGGTCGAGATCGATGCGTGCCATCTCAGTTTCCTTTGCGCCATGCGGGCGCGAGCGCCAGCTTTTCGCTGGCATCGAACACATAGGCTTGCGATGCGCTGAAATACAGCGTGATCGAAGCGCCCAGCTCGAAGCGGTGCACACCGGTGAGCTGCGCCACCAGTTCGCCCACCGCGGTTTCAACGTGCACGAAGGTGTCGGAGCCCGAGATCTCGGCCAGCTCCACCTTGCCGGGCAAGGCGATGTCGCCCTCGCCCGCGCCCACGTTCAATGCACTCGCGCGCAGGCCGACGGTCACGGCGCCCGAAACGCTTTCGGGCAATGCCAGCGCCAGCGCAGGGCCACCCGCGAGTTGCACGCGGCCTGCCGTTGCGGTGCCGGCCAACAGGTTCATTGGCGGGTCGCTGAAGGCGCGCGCCACGCGCAGCGACTGCGGCGCATGGAACACCTCGGCGGTCCGCCCGTATTGCAGCAGCTCGCCCGCATCCATCACGGCCGTGTAGCCGCCCAGCAGCAGCGCCTCGCCGGGTTCGGTGGTCGCGTAGATCACGGTCGAATCGCCGGTGGCAAAGAGCTGGGTGAGCTCTTCGCGCAGGCCTTCGCGCAGCTTGTAGTCGAGGTTCACCAGCGGCTCGTCGAGCAGCATGAGCGGTGCGTTCTTGGCGAGCGCGCGCGCCAGCGCCACGCGCTGCTGCTGCCCGCCCGACAGCTCGGCCGGCAGGCGGTCGAGGAACATGCCGATGTGCAGCTTGTCGGCCAGTGCCTTCACCCGCGCATCGATGTTCTTCTCGCCGCGCAGCTTGAGCGGCGAGGCGATGTTGTCGGCCACCTTGAGCGAGGGATAGTTGATGAACTGCTGGTAGACCATCGCGACGTTGCGCTCGCGCACCGGCATGCCGGTCACGTCCTTGCCGTCCACCAGCACCTTGCCCGTGCTCGGCGTGTCAAGCCCCGCCATCAGCCGCATCAGGCTGGTCTTGCCGGCCTGCGTGGCGCCCAGCAGCACGGTCACCGCACCGCTCTTGGGTGCAATGCTCTGTTCGTAGAGCCATGTCTGCGCGCCGACCTTCTTGGTGACGCGCTCCAGTGTCAGCTGCATCAGCGCACCTCCTCTTCCATCTTGTCGTTCCTTGCGTTGGCCTGCAGCCAGATCGCAACCTGTTCGCGCTCGGCCGGCGTGTAGTGCAGGCCGAGCTTGGAGCGGCGCCAGAGCACGTCGTCCGAGCTCACGGCCCATTCGTGGTCCTGCAGGAAGCGCAGTTCGCGCTCATGCAGGTCGGGCGCCACGGCAGCCCCCAGATCGGCCAGCGACTTCGCATCGCCGAGCAGTTCCGACACCCGTGCGCCGTAGGCGCGCGCGAGCCGGCGCGCCAGCTTGCCGTAGAGCCACGGATACCTGGCTTGCACGGCCGACACGAAGCGCTCGAAATCGTCGTCGGGCCGCTTCGCAGCACCGATCCACGCCGACAGGTCGCCGCCGGCCAGGAAGGCACCGTCGGTCCAAGCGGGGCGCTGCGCATTCGACTGGCCCAGCATCTTGCCGACCTCGTCGGCCGCGTCTTCCGCGAGCTTGCGGAAGGTCGTGATCTTGCCGCCCCACACCGACAGCAGCGGCGCGGCCGTGGTGTTCGACTCGAGCATGTAGTCGCGCGTGACGGCCGAGGGGTCGCCCGACGCGTCGTCGAGCAGCGGGCGCACGCCCGAGTAGGTCCAGACCACATCGGCGGGCACGATGGCCTTCTCGAAATAGCGGCTCGCCTGCGTGCAGAGGTAGTCGATCTCTTCCTGGGCAATGCGTGCGGCGCCGGGGTCGTCGCCGTTGAGTTCGATGTCGGTGGTGCCGATCAGCGTGAACTCGTCCTGGTAGGGAATCGCGAAGATGATCCGCTTGTCGGGGTTCTGGAAGATGTAGGCGTGGTCGTGCTCGAACAGGCGCGGCACCACGATGTGGCTGCCCTTCACGAGCCGCAGGCTCTTGGTGGCGAGCGCCTCGCCCTTGGCCGATTGCGCCACGCCGCGCAGGAACGATTCGGCCCACGGGCCCGCGGCGTTGACCACGGCGCGGGCGCGCACGGTGCGCGTGCCCTGCGGGCCTGCGAGCGTGGCGGTCCAGCCGTCGGCGCCGCGCTGCGCATGGGTGCAGCGGGTGCGCGTGAGCACTTCGGCGCCGCGCGCCTGGGCATCGAGCGCGTTCAGCACCACGAGCCGCGCGTCGTCGACCCAGCCGTCCGAATAGACGAAGCCGCGCTTGTACTGGTCCTTGAGCGGCTTGCCGGCCGCATGCCTGCGCAGGTCGACGCTGCGCGAACCCGGCAGCACTTCGCGCCTGGCGAGGTGGTCGTACATGAACAGGCCGATGCGGATCATCCAGGCCGGCCGCATCGAAGGGTCGTGCGGCATCACGAAGCGCAGCGGCCACATGATGTGCGGCGCGCTCTTGAGCAGAACCTCGCGCTCCTGCAGCGCCTTGCGCACGAGCGAGAACTCGTAGTACTCCAGGTAGCGCAGTCCGCCGTGGATCAGCTTGGTGGACGAGGACGACGTGTGCGAGGCGAGGTCGTCCTTTTCGCACAGCACCACGCGCCAGCCGCGCCCGGCGAGGTCGCGCGCGATGCCGCAGCCGTTGATGCCGCCGCCGACGATCAGCACATCGCAATCGGTTGCCGGCGCAGGCGAATTGGAGGAGAAATCGCTCACAGGAAATGGGCCCGTTGAATCGTGACTTTGGTCACCGAAGGGCGCCATTGTATTTTCGGGTTTTTTCATTTGGATTCCTTTTAGCGCGATTTTCCCCCGAGTTTTCCCTTAGTTCGCTTCGTTTTCTTTCGCTTTAAAGTGACGCGCCCTGTACCCTCCCCACAGTCTTTACGCTCTCCACGACGCCCCTGTGAACTCCAATCCGCGCCAGATCAACCTCCTGGACACCGTGCGCACGCGCGGCTCCGTCACGGTCGAGCAACTCGCCGACATGCTGGGCGTGACGCTGCAGACCGTGCGGCGCGACGTGCAGCGGCTGGCCGACCAGGGCCTGCTGACGCGCTTTCACGGCGGCGTGCGCGTGCCCAGTTCGACCACCGAGAACATCGGCTACCAGCAGCGCGAAACCCTGCATGCCGAAGGCAAGGCGCGCATCGCCCGCCGCGTGGCCGAGCTGGTGCCCAACGACTGTTCGCTGATCCTCAATATCGGCACCACCACGGAGGCGATCGCCAAGGCGCTGCTGCGCCACACCGGGCTGCGCGTGATCACCAACAACCTGAACGTGGCGACCATCCTGAGCGGCAACACCTCGTGCGAAGTGATCGTGGCCGGCGGCTCGGTGCGCCCACGGGACCGCGCCATCGTGGGCGAGGCCACCATCGACTTCATCCGCCAGTTCAAGGTCGACATTGCGCTGATCGGCGTGTCGAGCATCGAGGCCGACGGGTCGCTGCGCGACTTCGACCTGCGCGAGGTGAAGGTGGCGCAAACCATCATTTCGCAGGCACGCGAGGTGTGGCTCGCGGCGGATGCGAGCAAGTTCAACCGGCCCGCGATGATCCAGCTGGGCACGCTGTCGCAGATCGACCGGCTGTTCACCGATGCGGAGCCGCCTGCGCCTTTTGCCGACCTGCTGCACGCTGCGCAGGTGCGCCTCGAGATTGCGCGCGATTGAATTGAAATGACGGCTTGTTTTTTTGTTCGTCGTCGCGTTGTGTTTGCCGTGCGCTATTCAGGGCGCGATCACGCCGACGGTGTACTCTGCTCCGCGAATGTCCCCCGGCGCGGCCTAGGGCCGCATGCCTCCTCCTTTATTTCGCTGCGCAGAGCACACCGCCAGCGTGATCGCTCAGAGCACTGGTTGATCGGCTCGCACAAGCGCTGCGTCCCTCGTGCACAGGGCACCGGGTGCTCCCCGCAGCGAAATAAAGGAGGAGCGAAGCGGGGGACATTCGCGGAGGGGAGCACCCGGTGTCCTGTGCACGCGCCCCGGACAACAGCGCCAAGAACAACAGCACCAAGAGCACAAGACAAGCCTCAACGCCTGATCAGACCCCGAGGAACACCCACCCCATGACCTACCTGCTAGCCCTCGACCAGGGCACCTCGAGCTCTCGCAGCATCGTGTTCGACCGCGAAGGCCACATCGTCGCCATCGCGCAGAAGGAGCTCACCCAGATCTACCCGCAGCCGGGCTGGGTCGAGCACGACCCGATGGAAATCTGGCGCAGCCAGATCGCCACCGCGCGCGAAGTGCTCGTCAAGGCGAAGCTGAAGCCCACCGACATCCACGCCATCGGCATCACCAACCAGCGCGAGACCACCGTGCTGTGGAACCGCAAGACCGGCCAGCCGGTGCACCACGCCATCGTCTGGCAGGACCGGCGCGCCGAACCGCTGTGCGCGCAGCTGCGCGAAGAAGGAATGACCGACACCATCCGCGAGAAGACCGGGCTGGTGATCGACGCGTACTTCTCCGGCACCAAGCTGCGCTGGCTGCTCGACAACGTGCCCGGCGCGCGCGCGCAGGCCGAGCGCGGCGAACTGGCCTTCGGCACGGTCGACAGCTGGCTCATGTGGCAGCTCACAGGCGGCAAAGTGCACGTGACCGACGTGAGCAACGCCTCGCGCACGATGCTGTTCAACGTGCACCGCAACGAATGGGACGCGGACCTGCTGAAGGCGCTCGATATTCCCGCTGCGCTGATGCCGACGGTGCAGCCGTCGAGCTCGCACTTCGCCGACACCGATGCCGCGCTGCTCGGCCACACGCTGCCCATCGGCGGCGTGGCGGGCGACCAGCAGAGCGCCCTCTTCGGCCAGGCCTGCTTCGAGGCCGGCATGGCCAAGAACACCTATGGCACCGGCTGCTTCCTGCTGATGCACACGGGCGGCGCGTTCCAGCCCTCGCACAACGGCCTGCTCGTGACCAGCGCCGCGCAGACCGACGCGAAACCGCAATACGCCATGGAAGGCAGCGTGTTCGTGGGCGGCGCCGTGGTGCAGTGGCTGCGCGACGGCCTCAAGGCCATCAAGGGCAGCGCCGAAGTGCAGTCGCTGGCCGAGAGCGTGCCCGATGCGGGCGGCGTGATGATGGTGCCGGCCTTCACCGGCCTCGGCGCGCCCTACTGGGATGCGGATGCGCGCGGCACCATCACCGGCCTGACGCGCGGCACCACGGTCGCGCACATCGCGCGCGCCGCACTCGAAAGCATCGCCTACCAGAGCGCCGCGCTGCTGCAGGCCATGAGCCGCGACGCGGTGGCCGCCGGCGGCAAGCCGGTGGCCGAGTTGCGCGTGGACGGCGGCGCGAGCGTGAATGACCTGCTGATGCAGTTCCAGGCCGACCTGCTGGGCATTCCGGTGGTGCGGCCCGAAGTGATCGAGACGACGGCCCTCGGTGCCGCCTACCTCGCGGGGTTGTCGACGGGCGTGTACAGCGATGCGCGCCAGCTCTCGAAGCTGTGGAAGGTGGAGCGCCGCTTCATGCCGACCATGGGCCGCGCGCAGGCCGAGGAATCGATGGCGCGCTGGGAGCGCGCCGTGCGGCAGGCCACGGCGACCTGAGACCTTGCGGGCAGATGCCCGAGTGCAATGTGCTGTGCGGGGCACCTGCCGCTGGCAGCCCTCGGGGGGATGGCCTCAGTGCGCGGGCACCAGAAAGTCCTGGCTGATCCGTCCGCCCAGCTCGTTCACCCGGTCGAGGAACTGCGTGAGGTACGCATGCAGCCCGGTCGCCAGGATCTCGTCGACCCTCGCGTACTGCAGGTCGGCCAGCAGCTTGCCGGCGCGCCGCTGCGTTTCGGCGCTCTGTTCGTTTTGCACCTTGGCGAGGTTGCTCACCACCTCGACCAGGCTGGCATGCAGCGAACGCGGCATGTCGGCGCGAAGGATCAGCAGTTCGGCCACGCGCTCGGGCTTGATCACGTCGCGGTACACCTTGCGGTAGACCTCGAAGGCCGAGACGCTGCGCAGGATCGCGCTCCAGTGATAGAAGTCGTACTCCTGGTCTTCCTCGGTGGCGGCGCCGAAGAACTCGCTGTTGAGGGCGTGGAACTTCACGTCCACCAGCCGCGCCGTGTTGTCGGCGCGTTCGAGGAAGGTGCCGAGGCGCGAGAAATGGAAGGCCTCGTCCTGCAGCATCGTGCCGAGCGTGACGCCGCGCGACAGGTGCGAGCGGAACTTGACCCATTCGAAGAACTGGCCGGGATCGCGTTCGAAATCGCCTGCGCGCAGCATGCGGTTGACCTCGAGCCAGGTGGTGTTCTGGGTTTCCCAGGCCTCGGTGGTCAGCGCTCCGCGCACGGCGCGTGCGTTTTCGCGCGCGGCCTTGAGGCAGGAGACGATCGACGAGGCATTGCTCTCGTCCTTGACCATGAACTCCATCACGTCGTTGGGCGTGATCTGGTCGTACTTCTTGTTGTACCAGGGCAGCAGCTCGCTGATGGAGAGCACGCCCTGCCAGCCGTACTTGGCGACTTCGGCGGACTGCGGCAGCAGCGAGGTCTGGTAGTTGACGTCGAGCATGCGCGCGGTGTTTTCCGCGCGCTCGGTGTAGCGCGACATCCAGTAGAGGTGATCGGCGGTGCGTGACAGCATCGTTTGTTCTCCTAGTTCCTTGCTTCTTGCACTCAGACCGACGGTGACGGGGTTTGGCTCTGGCTCTGCGACTGCGCCGCCTTGGGCTTGGACGTGCGGTCGGCTTCGAGAATCCAGGTGTCCTTGGTGCCGCCGCCCTGCGACGAGTTGACCACCAGCGAACCTTCCTTCAATGCCACGCGCGTGAGGCCGCCGGGCACCATCTGCACCTCGCTGCCCGAAAGCACGAAGGGGCGCAGGTCGATGTGGCGCGGTGCGATGCCGGCGTCGACGAAGGTCGGCGACGTCGACAGGCTCAGCGTGGGCTGCGCGATGTAGCCGTCGGGCTTGGCGATCACGGCCTTCTTGAAGTCCTCGATCTCGGCCTGCGTGGCGGCCGGGCCGATCAGCATCCCGTAGCCGCCGGCACCGTGCACTTCCTTGACGACCAGGTCCTTCATGTTGTCGAGCGTGTACTGCAGCTCGTCCTTGTTGCGGCACATGTAGGTCGGCACGTTCTTCAGGATCGGCTTTTCGCCGAGGTAGAACTCGACCATCTTCGGCACATAGGGGTAGATCGACTTGTCGTCGGCCACGCCGGTGCCGACTGCATTGCAGATCACGACGTTGCCTTCGCGGTAGGCGCGCATCAGGCCCGCGCAACCGAGCGTGGACGTGGGGCGGAACACCTCGGGGTCGAGGAAGTCGTCGTCGACGCGGCGGTAGATCACGTCGACGCGCCTCGGCCCGCGCGTGGTGCGCATGTAGACGAAGTTGTCCTTGACGAACAGGTCCTGGCCCTCGACCAGTTCGACGCCCATCTGCTGCGCGAGGAAGGCATGCTCGAAGTAGGCGCTGTTGTACATGCCGGGCGTGAGCACCACCACCGTGGGCTCGGCGGTGGCGGCCGGCGCGCTGGCGCGCAGGGTTTCGAGCAGCAGGTCGGGGTAGTGCGCCACGGGCGCGATGCGGTTCTGGTTGAACAGCTCGGGGAAGAGCCGCATCATCATCTTGCGGTTTTCGAGCATGTAGCTCACGCCGCTGGGCACCCGCAGGTTGTCTTCGAGCACGTAGTACTCGCCGTTGCCCTGGGCATCGGGGGCGCGCACGATGTCGATGCCCGAGATGTTGGAGTAGACGTTGTGCGGCACGCTCACGCCCATCATCTCGGGGCGGAACTGCGCGTTGTTCAGGATCTGCTCGGCCGGAATGATGCCGGCCTTGATGATTTCCTGGTCGTGATAAACGTCATGCAGGAAGCGGTTGAGCGCGGTGACGCGCTGCACCAGCCCCTTTTCCATGCTCTCCCACTCGTGGGCGGGAATGATGCGGGGCAGCAGGTCGAACGGGATGAGCCGCTCGGTGCCGGAGCCGTCCTCGTCCTTGGCGCCATACACCGCGAAGGTGATGCCGACCCGGCGGAAAATCATTTCCGCCTCTTCACGCCGCGAACGCATCACCTCACCGGGTTGCTTCGCGAGCCATTGGTCGTAGCGCTTGTAGTGCTGTCGGATTGCAGCCCCCGCGTAGGGCAACTGCTCATACATCTCATCGAATTTGTGCATGGAACGACCAATCTCCTTGAGCCATAGCTTAGCAAGTTCAGGGCCAGTAGAAGCCCTAGGATTGGGCCGACCCCGGTCTTTTTGATGTGCAGAGCGATTTTGGATGCCGTTCGAAGGGGATGCTGCCGCTCAGTCGCTCGACCGGCTTTCGGGCATGCGGTGCTGCCAGTAGCGCGCACGGCGTTCGCGCTCGCAGACCACGCCGCCGGGTTGGACACTCGTCCAGCGTGCAGCACCGCAATGGGCGCTGTCGATCACGCGCACGCCGCGCTCCGCATAGCGCGCCACCACCTCCTGCGCCGGGTGCCCGAAACGATTGCGATAGCCGGCCTGGACCAGCGCGATGCGCGGGTGCACGGCATCGAGGAACGGGGCGCTCGACGAGGTCTTGCTGCCATGGTGAGGCGCCAGCAGGACATCGGCCGCGAGCGGGCTGCCGCGCTGCACCAGTGCGCGCTCCTGGTCGCGCTCGATGTCGCCGGCCAGCAGCGCGGTCGCCCGGCCGTTGCCGATGCGCAGCACGCAAGAGATCGCATTCGGCCTGGCGCCTGCAAGATAGTCCGACGCGAGCGGATGCAGCAGCTCGAAGTGCACCCCGTCCCAGTCCCATTGCCGRCCGGCCTCGCAGACCTCGCCGGGGCGCTGCGCACGCAGCGGATGCTCGGCCTCGATCGAGCTGAGCAGCGCGGCCTGCGGCTGCATCGCAAGCACCGCGGGAGCGCCGCCGGTGTGGTCGATGTCCCGGTGGCTCAGCATCAGCATGTCGAGCCGCTCGTCGAAGGCTCGCAGCAGCGGGACGAGCACGCGGTGGCCGGCATCGCTTTCGAGGCTGTAGCGCGGCCCCGCGTCGTAGAGCAGGCTGTGCGTCGCCGTCCGCACCAGCACCGCGTTGCCTTGCCCGATGTCGGCTGCGAGCAGTTCGAACTCACCGGCTGCCGGCCGCGGCATCTGCCACAACAGCACCGGCAGCAACAGCGGCAGCCCGAGCGCGCGCACGGTCCATGGCAGCGGCATGGCGAGCAGCGCCCCGCCAGCCACGCCGCAGGCTGCCATCCACCAGGGCGGCGCAGCCATCGACAGCGTGGCGAAAGGCAACCCGGCGAACCATTGCAGCAGCACGGCAAGCGCCTGCACGGCCCAGGCCGCGACGTCCCACATCGGCGCCACGACCGCCCCCAGCATGACCAGCGGCGTGACCACCAGGGTGACCCATGGAATCGCGATCGCGTTGGCGATCAGGCCGACCAGCGACACCTGCTGGAACAGCAGCAGGCTGAGCGGCGTGAGTGCCAGCGTGATCACCCATTGCTCGCGAAAGAACAGGAGCAACCGGGTTGCAGCGCCCTTTTTCCTCCCGGCCGGCCCTGTCGAATCGGTGGCAAAGAGCACGCCCACCGCGACAAAGCTGAGCCAGAAGCCAGCCTGCATCAGGGCCCAGGGGTCGATCGCCACCACCACGGCGGCCGTCAGCAGCCAGACATGCGGCCACGGCCAGCGCCGCCCGGTCAGGCGCAGCAGCGCCACCGTCGCGAGCATCCAGACCGTGCGCTGCGAGGGCACGCCCCAGCCGCTGAAGAGTGCATAGAGCGTCGCGAGCAGCACACCGCCCGCCAGCGCAGCCTGTTGCGCCGGCAGGCGCAGCATCAACCGGCTGCTGCATCGCCACAGTGCGCCGACGGCATGCGCGGCGAGCCAGGCGAACATGGTGATGTGCAGCCCCGAGATCGACATGAGGTGCGCGACGCCGGTGGCCCGGAACACGTCCCAGTCGGCGCGGTCGATGGCGCCCTGGTCGCCCGTGAGCAGCGCAGCGATCACGCCCGCCTGCCGCCGGTCAAGTACGCGCTCGAACACCGCGTCGCGCACCGCCTCCCGCACGCGCTCGATGGGGTGCCGCCAGGTGGCAGCCAGGTGCTGGGGCGCCGCATCGCGCACGCCCGTGCGCACATAGCCGCTGGCATGCACGCCCTGCTCCCACAGCCACAGCTCGCTGTCGAAACCGTGCGGATTGAGATTGCCATGGGGCGCCCTGAGCCGCACCGTCATGCGCCATCGTTCGCCCGCATGCAATGCGCCGACGACGCTGGGAGAAGGTGCCCGCCCCTCGGGAGCGCGCCCCCACAGGCCGGTGTTCTCGCCATACCAGCCCAGCGCGATGCGCGACGGAACGGCCGGCGGCACCTCGTCCCGCGCGTCGGCCCATCGGGCCGACTCGACATCGAGATGAAACCGCGTTCCAGCCTCGTTGCGCTGCGGCATCTGCGGCACCACGCCGATCACCTGCAGGTCGCGCCCTTCGAGCGCAGGCGCCAGCGCGCCGCTCGCATAGGCCACGGCACGCCAGCCCGCCAGCCCGGCACCGGCCATTGCGCCGCAGACCAGCGCCGCGGCCAGCAGCAGCCGCCCGGACGTCCGCCGCCACCACAGCCCCGCCACGCCCGCAAACAGCAAGGCCGCGTAGGCACCGGCCTCCCACAACGCAGGCTGATGCAATTGCAACGCCGCGCCGAGCAGCGATCCGCCCAGCGCAGCAAAAGCCCACGGCCCGGCCGCAGCCGAGCCCGACGCCCGTGACGGCGTCACTGAACAACTCCACAACACATGATGCAAACCCTCCCCGGACTCGCGCTCGATGGCGCGTTAATTGCTTGGCATCTGGGCTAGTATGCGTCTCACAAGAGACATCTTTTCGATGCAATCTCGCAGTACTGCACATAAAAACGCATGTCCATTCACGCCGCTCTCCACCACGTCACCCACTACAAATACGACCGCCTGGTGCAGCTGGGCCCGCAGGTCGTGCGCTTGCGGCCCGCGCCGCATTGCCGCAGCAATGTGGTCTCGTACTCGCTGCGGGTCGAACCGGCCGAGCACTTCGTCAACTGGATGCAGGACCCGTTCGCCAACTACCAGGCACGGCTCGTGTTTCCCGAGAAGACGCGCGAATTCAAGGTCACCGTCGACCTCGTGGTCGAAATGGCGGTCTACAACCCCTTCGACTTCTTCCTCGAGCCGCAGGCCGAGAACTTTCCGTTCAAGTACACCGCCTCGCAGGCCGAAGAGCTCGCACCCTACCTCGTCACCGAAACGCCGACCCCGCTGCTGCAGGCCTACCTCGACAAGATCGAGCGCAAGGAACAGCGCACCATCGACTTCCTGGTCGGCATCAACCAGCAGGTCCAGAAGGACGTCAACTACCTGATCCGCATGGAGCCCGGCGTGCAGACGCCGGAAGAAACGCTCACCAGCGGCAGCGGCTCCTGCCGCGACTCGGGCTGGCTGCTGGTGCAGCTGCTGCGCCACATGGGCCTGGCCGCGCGTTTCGTCTCCGGCTACCTGATCCAGCTCACGCCCGACGTGAAGTCGCTCGACGGCCCGAGCGGCACCACGGTCGACTTCACCGACCTGCACGCCTGGTGCGAAGTGTTCCTGCCGGGCGCCGGCTGGATCGGCCTCGATGCCACCTCGGGCCTGATGGCCGGCGAAGGCCATATTCCGCTCGCCTGCACGCCCACGCCATCGAGCGCGGCGCCCATCGAGGGCGGCGTCGACGAATCCGAGGTCGAGTTCGGCCATGAAATGAAGGTCACGCGCATCTACGAATCGCCGCGCGTCACCAAGCCCTACACCGAAGAGCAGTGGTCCGAAGTGCTGGCGCTGGGCGATGCGGTCGATGCGCGCCTGAAGGCCGGCGACGTGCGCCTCACGATGGGCGGCGAGCCCACCTACGTGGCCACCAGCGACCGCGACGCGCCCGAGTGGAACACCGATGCGCTCGGCCCCACGAAGCGCGGCTACGCCACCGAACTGGTCCACAAGCTGCGCGCCGAGTACGGCCAGGGCGGCTTCCTGCACTTCGGACAGGGCAAGTGGTACCCGGGCGAGCAGTTGCCGCGCTGGGCCCTTTCGATCTTCTGGCGTGCCGACGGCCAGACGCTCTGGCACAACCCCGAACTCTTCGCCGACGAACGCGTGCCCACGCACTACACGAGCGAAGACGCGAGCCGCTTCACCACCGTGCTGGCCCACAAGCTCGGCCTGACCGAGCGCTACATCCAGCCCGGCTACGAAGACATCTACTACTACCTCTGGCGCGAGCGCCGCCTGCCGGTGAACGTCGACCCCTTCGAATCGAAGCTCGACGACGAACTCGAACGCGTGCGCCTGCGCCGCGTGTTCACGCAGAAGCTCGACGCGGTGATCGGCTACATGCTGCCCATCGAGCCCGGCAACGCGAACGGCGATGCGCCTGCGCTCGCGGGCCCGGCCTGGAAAACCGGCCCCTGGTTCCTGCGCGACGACCGCCTCTACCTGATCCCGGGCGACTCGCCCATGGGCTACCGCCTGCCGCTCGACTCGCAGCCGTGGGCCAGCAAGGGCGACTACCCCTACCTGATCGAACGCGACCCGACCGCGCCGCGCGGCGCCCTGCCGAGCGCTTCCGACTACCGCGCGCGCTACACCACGGACACCGGCGCATCCGGAACCGGCGACCTCGGCGCCGTGCCCTACGCCTTCGGCGCGCCGCCCGTGGTGCCTTCGGCGCTGCGCATGCAGAGCCCCGGCGATGCCGCGAGCGGCGACGCTGCTGCTGCAGCCGCAGCAGCCGCCGACGAAGCCACCACAACCACGACGCCTGCCACCCGCCAGCCCCTGCGCGGCGAATCGGCCCATTGGGTCACGCGCACCGCGCTGTGCGTCGAAGTGCGCGACCCGCGCCGCGCCAACGGCCCTTCGGCCGAGAAAAAGGGCAGCGCCTCGGGCGTGCTCTACGTCTTCATGCCGCCGCTCGCCCGCCTCGAGGACTACCTCGACCTCGTCGCGGCCGTCGAAGCCACCGCGCAGCAGCTCGGCATGCGCATCGTGATGGAAGGCTATCCGCCGCCGCGCGATCCGCGCCTCAAGATGCTGGCCGTCACCCCCGACCCGGGCGTGATCGAAGTCAACATCCATCCAGCGCACAACTGGAAGGAACTGGTCGCCCACACCGAGTTCCTCTACAACGCCGCGTTCGAAACCCGCCTCTCGGCCGAGAAGTTCATGACCGACGGCCGCCACACCGGCACCGGCGGCGGCAACCACTTCGTGATGGGCGGCGCCACTCCCGCCGACAGCCCCTTCCTGCGCCGGCCCGAGCTGCTCGCGAGYCTCCTGCTCTACTGGCACAACCATCCGTCGCTGAGCTACCTCTTCTCGGGCATGTTCATCGGCCCGACCAGCCAGGCGCCGCGGGTGGACGAAGCGCGCAACGACCAGGTCTACGAGCTCGAGATCGCCCTCCAGGAAATCGCGAAGAACCGCGAAATCTACGGCGCCAACATGCCCGCCTGGCTGGTGGACCGCACGCTGCGCAACATCCTGATCGACGTGTCGGGCAACACGCACCGCAGCGAGTTCTGCATCGACAAGCTCTACTCGCCCGATTCGAGCACCGGCCGCCTCGGACTGCTGGAGCTGCGCGCCTTCGAGATGCCGCCACATGCGCGCATGAGCATCGCGCAGCAGTTGCTGATCCGCGCATTGGTCGCCCGCTTCTGGGACGAGCCCTACAAGGCCCCCGTCACCCGCTGGGGCACCGAGCTGCACGACCGCTTCCTGCTGCCGACCTTCGTCAAGATGGATTTCGACGACGTCATCAGCGAGATGCGCCAAGCCGGCTTTGCCTTCGACCCCGACTGGTTCGCACCGCACTTCGAGTTCCGCTTCCCGCTGGTCGGCCAGATGCAGGCGATGGGCGTGGAGCTGTCGCTGCGCAACGCGCTCGAACCCTGGCATGTGATGGGCGAGGAAGGCTCGGCCGGCGGCACCGTGCGCTATGTCGATTCGTCGCTCGAACGCATCGAGGTGCGCGTGACCGGCCTCAACGAGAGCCGCCACGTGATCACCGTCAACGGCAAGGTACTGCCGCTGCAGCCCACCGGCACCACTGGCGAATTCGTTGCGGGCGTGCGCTACAAGGCCTGGAACCCACCTTCGGCGCTGCACCCGAGCATCGGCGCCCATGCGCCTCTGACCTTCGACCTGGTCGACACCTGGATGAAGCGCTCGCTGGGCGGCTGCCAGTACTTCGTGGCCCATCCGGGCGGACGCAACTACGACACCTTCCCGGTCAACGCCTACGAGGCCGAAAGCCGCCGTCATTCGCGCTTCACCCGCATGGGCCACACCCCCGGCCTGATGCGCACGCCCCCGGCCACCATCGAGCTGCCGGGCAGCCGCGAATTCCCGTTCACGCTGGACTTGCGCCGATAAGGGGATCCCTAGCACATTGCCCGAGCGGACACCCGTGACGGCAGTGTGACAATCCCCCTGTGGAACCTTTGAACGAATCCCTGTTCGACGCCCAGGCACTGGAATCTCCAGCGGCCCTGGCGTCGGCGCTCGCACCGGCAGCCATGCCGGGCCATTACGACGAACTGCGCGGCCAGGCCACGGCGGCGCCTGCGCGGCCGACTCCCGGCGCGGCGCCGGCCCCCGCGCCCGCCCCGCTGCTGTACGACGCCTCGGCAGAAYGGCCCGCGGGCACGCAGTCCCAGTCCCAGTCTCAAACCCAGTCGCAGCAACAGACGTCGTCCAGCGACAAGCCACCGCTCACCCCCGCCTGGAACGCCTTCTTCGAACAGCTCGGCCCCGACGGCTTCGGCGACCTGCCGCGCCGCGCGGTCAGCCTGGAACGCCAGATCCGCGACAACGGCGTCACCTACAACGTCTACGCCGATGCCAACGGCCCACAGCGGCCCTGGTCGCTCGACCTGTTCCCCTTGATCGTCTCGCCCGAGAGCTGGAGCCAGATCGAGGCCGGCGTGCTGCAGCGCGTGCGCGTGCTCGACCGGGTCATGGCCGACGTCTACGGCCCGCAGCAGCTGCTGGCCGAGGGCCTGCTGCCGCCGGCGCTGGTGCGCGGCCATCCGGGCTATCTGCGCGCGCTGCACGGCGTCAAGCCGCCGGGCGACACGTGGCTGCACATCGCGGCCTTCGACCTCGCGCGCGGCCCCGACGGCAACTGGTGGGTGGTGTCGCAGCGCACCCAGGCGCCCTCGGGCCTCGGTTATCTGCTGGAAAACCGGCTGGCCATCACGCGGCAGTTCCCGCAGGCCTTCGAGGCCCTGCAGGTGCAGCGCCTCGCCGCCACCTATAGCGCCATGATGGAGGGCCTGCAGCAGATGTGCCCGGCCGGCGTGCCGCCCCACATCGCGCTGCTGACGCCCGGCCCGTACAACGAGACCTATTTCGAGCACGCCTACCTCGCGCGCTACCTCGGCCTGACGCTGGTCGAAGGCAACGACCTCACGGTGCGCGACCAGCGGCTCTACCTCAAGACGCTGCAGGGCCTGCGCCCGGTGCACGGCCTCATCAAGCGGCTCGACGACCAGTTCCTCGACCCGCTGGAGCTGCGCCCCGATTCCACGCTCGGCGTGCCGGGGCTGCTGCAGGCCATTCGCGCCGGCAACGTGCTGGTGGCCAACATGCCCGGCTCGGCGTTTCTCGAATCGCCCGCGCTGCTCGGCTTCCTGCCGGGCCTCGCGCGCCGGCTGATCGGCGAAAAGCTCAAGCTGCCGGCACTCCCCACCTGGTGGTGCGGCGAACGCGCCGCGCTCGAAGCGGTGCTGCCGCAGCTCGGCGACTGCGCCATCAAGCCCACCTACCCCGGCTTCGATGGCCACGCCAGCTTCGACGCGGTGCTCGGCAGCCAGCTCGGCCGCCGCGAGCTGGACGAATGGGCCGGCCGCATCGTGCGCGAAGGCGACGCCCACACCGTGCAGAGCTACCTGCCGCTGTCGCAGATGCCCACCTGGGCCAGCGACCTCGGCCCCGGCCACATCGCGCCGCGAGCGGTGCTGCTGCGGGTGTTCGCGGTGAGCGATGGCGCGCAGTCGTGGCGGGTGCTGCCCGGCGGACTGGCCCGCCTCGCGGGTGCCAATGCGCAGATCGCCTCGATGCAGCGCGGCGGCAGCAGCGCCGATGTCTGGGTGCAGACGCACGGCGAGGTCGACCGCACCACGCTGCTGCATCCCCATACCACGCCAGCCTCGCTCGCACGGCACCGCGCGCCGGTCACCAGCCGTGCCGCGGAGAACATGTTCTGGCTCGGCCGCTACACCGAGCGCGCCGAGAACGCGGTGCGCCTTGCCCGGCTCACGCTCAACCTGCTCGGCGGCGAAGACCAGTCGTCGCGCCCGTTGCTCGAATGGCTGCACCGCATGGCGCTGCGCAATGCGCTGGTGCCGGCCGAGGTGCCGAGCGCGCCGAAGTCGCGCCGCGTTTTCGAACGCGCGCTGGTTGCCGAACTCGGCGACGTCGACAAGGGCGGCAGCGTCGGCTACAGCCTGCGCTGCATTCGCCAGGCCGCCGCCGCGGTGCGCGAGCGCCTCTCGCAGGACAACTGGAACCAGATCGTGCGCGCCGAGGCCGACTTTCTGCGGCGTGCAGCCGAGCAAGCCGGCGAAGGCAGCTTCGCCACCAGCGCCGCCTTGCGCGCCCTCGAATCCGCCAGCACCGCGCTGGCCGCCATGACGGGCGCACAGACCGACCGCATGACGCGCGACGACGCCTGGCGCCTTCTCTCCATCGGCCGCCACATCGAGCGCCTGGGCTTCCTGTCGAACGCGCTGGAAGCCGGCTTCGACAACGGTGCCGTGCACGAGATCAGCGGCTTCGAGGCGATGGTGGCGCTGTTCGACAGCACCATCACCTTCCATGCGCGCTACCAGCAGCGCCGCGACGTCGCCACGCTGGTCGACCTGCTGGTGCTCGACGCCGAGAACCCGCGCTCGCTCGCCTGGGTCACGCAGACGCTGCGCGGGCGCATCGCGCGGCTCGCCGGCAGCGCGCCCGGCAAGCTCACCGCGCTGTCCTACGAACTGCCCGATCCGGCCGCCTGGACGCTCGAGCACCTGTGCGCCACCGGGCCCGACGGGAACCACCCCGCACTGGTCCAGCTGCTCGCCAACTGCGAGACGGCGGCCTACCATGTGTCGGACGCCATCGGCACACGCTACTTCACGCTCACCTCCGAATCGCTCCGCTCCGTCGGCGCTTGAATAGGCTCTCCCCCATGCTTCGCGCACTTCGTGTCGCTTCGCACTCCCCCTCGCCGGGGGCAACGCCTGCAGCCCGGCGGAGCCGGTTCTGCGGCGTTCCACAATGAATTCAAGGAGGCCCCACATGCGCCACGACATCGTCCATCGCCGCTTCACGCTGACCATTGCCGGCCTTCTCGTCGGCCTCGCGCTGGCCGGCTGCGGCAAGCAGGAACCTGCGGCGCCCGCCACCGCTGCAGCCCCGCCTGCACCAGCCGCCGCCCGCGTGCTGGTGGTCGGCACCGACGCCGCCTACACGCCCTTCGAATCGCAGAACGAAAAGGGCGAGATCGTGGGCTTCGACATCGACGTGGTGAAGGCCATCGCCCAGAAGGCCGGCATCGAGGTGAAGTTCGTCAACACGCCGTGGGAAGGCATCTTCAATTCACTCGACCAGGGCGACCGCGACCTGCTGGTGTCGGCCATCACCATCACGGACGAGCGCCGCCAGACCATGGATTTCTCGAAGCCCTACTTCGACGCCAGGCAGTTGATCGCGGTCAGGAACGACTCGCCGGTCGCCAGGTTCGACGACATCAAGACCCTGAAGGTCGGCGTGCAGAACGGCACCACCGGCGACGAAGTGGTGGGCAAGCTGCTGGGCAAGTCCAGCACCAGCGTCAAGCGCTTCGAGTCCACCCCGCTCGCGCTGAAAGAGCTGGAAGCCGGCGGCGTGCAGGCCGTGGTGGCCGACAACGGCGTGGTGGTGCACTACCTCGCCAACAATTCCGGCGGCGGCTTCAAGACCGTGAGCGACCCGGGCTTTCCGGTGGAGCACTACGGCATCGCGGTGAAGAGAGGCAATGCCGAGCTGCTCGCCAGGATCGACAAGGGCCTCGAGGACATCAAGGCCGACGGCAGCTACGCCAGGATCTACGCCGCGCACTTCGGCGCCGGGTCGAAGTAACAGGCCGGCATCACCATGCTGCTCCACGTCACCCACGAAACCCGCTACGAGTACGCACCGCCGGTCGAGACGGCGCAGCACCTGGCCCACCTGAAGCCGCTGGCCACCGATTCGCAGCGGCTCGTGAGCCACAAGCTCGTGATCGATCCGGCACCCGCGCAGCGCAGCGAACTGCCCGATCTCTACGGCAACACCCGCGCCTTCTTCGCGCTCGAGGCCACGCACGGCAGGCTGGTCGTCACGGCCGAGAGCGTGGTCGAGACCTCCACGCCGGTGCTCTCGCCGGCCGTGGCCCGCGACCTGCCCTGGGAGGCCGTGCGCGAACGCTTCCGTTTCCGCAAGGACGCCACCTTCGATGCGGCCTCCGAATTCGTCTTTCCCTCGCCCTATGTGCCGCGCCACGACGACTTCGCCGCCTACGCACGCGCCAGCTTCGCGCCCGAGCGCCCCACCTTCGACGTGGCGATGGACCTCACCGAGCGCATGTACCGCGACTTCGCCTACGACGCCGACAGCACCGAGATCAACACACCGGCCGTCGAAGCGCTCGCCCAGCGCAAGGGCGTCTGCCAGGACTTCGCCCACATTATGATCGCCTGCTTCCGCACGCTGGGCCTGCCGGCGCGCTACGTGAGCGGCTACCTGCTGACGCAGCCCCCGCCGGGCCAGCCGCGGCTCGTCGGCGCCGATGCCTCGCACGCCTGGGTGTCGGTGTACCTGCCCGGTCACGGCGACGGCGAGGGCGATGGCCCCGAAAGCGCCGGCGGCTGGGCCGACTTCGACCCCACCAACGGCCGCCAGCCGGGCGAAGACTACGTCACGCTCGCGATCGGCCGCGACTACTCCGACGTATCGCCGATGCGCGGCGTACTCCATGGCGGCGCACGGCACACGCTCAACGTCGGTGTGACCGTGCAGCCCGTGGGGGAAGTGGTCGAAGGGCTGCCACAAAGCCAGACACAATCGACACCCCAAGACAAGGAGTCTCCATGAGCGTTTACGACAAACTTTCCAGCCTCGGCATCACCCTGCCCCCGGTGGCCGCCCCCGCAGCCGCCTACGTGCCTTTCGTGCAGACCGGCAACCTCGTGTTCCTGTCGGGCCACATCGCCAAGAAGGACGGCAAGGTCTGGGCCGGCCAGCTCGGCGCCGGCATTGGCACCGAGGAAGGCAAGCAGGCCGCACGCGCCATCGCCATCGACCTGCTGGGCACGCTGCACGCGGCCGTGGGCGACCTCAACAAGGTCAAGCGCATCGTCAAGGTGATGAGCCTGGTGAACTCGGTCGGCACCTTCACCGAGCAGCACCTGGTGACCAACGGCGCGAGCGAATTCTTCGCCGAAGTCTTCGGCCCCGAAAAGGGCGCGCATGCACGCAGCGCCTTCGGCGTGGCGCAGATTCCGATGGGCGCCTGCGTCGAGATCGAGCTGATCGCCGAAATCGGCTGATCCTTTTTCTCCTTCTCTCCCCGCCCGCTCCCGCCGGGCGGCTCAGTGGATGAGCCGCCCGCCGCTGCCGATCATCGACAGCGTCACCGGATGCGGGCGCACCCCGGGGTCTTCGCCGCCCGACACCGGAATGCCCTCGATCTCGCGCAGCAGCATCAGCTTCATGGCGTCCTGCATCGAGCGGCGCGGCGAGGCGGCGAACGCCGTGCGCGCCGCTTCCACCATGACCATCGCCGCCACGTAGCCTTCGAGCGAGAAGTAGCTGAACTCGTCCCTGCCCATGTGGCTGCGCATGTCCTGCTGGTAGCGCTGCACCAGCGGCGAAGTCGCCAGGCGCGGATTGGGCATGACCTGCGAGATCACGGTGCCGCGCGCCGCCGGCCCCACGCTCTTCGCGAGCGCCTCGCCGTTGACGATCGACAGCATGTACGGCGTCGGCCGCGTGAGGCCGCTGCCGCCTCCTTCGGTCGCGAGGCCCGACAGCAGCTTCACGCCGCAGGGCGTCACGCACAACGCGAAAAGCGCGTCGGGCCGCGCCGCGCGCACGCTGGCGGCCAAGGCAGCGCCGTCCATCTCCGCCAGCGCCACGCCCTGTTGTCCCACCAGTTCGATGCCGGCACCGCGCAGCGCGCTTTCGAGCGCCGCGAAGGCATCGCGCCCCAGCCCGTCGTCCTGCCAGACCGCGAACGCGCGCCGCTGCCGCACCGACACCGCCTGCGCGACCAGTTGCCGCACCTCATCGGCATAGCTCGCGCGCAGGTGATAGATGAGCGCGCGCTGCGCACCGTGCAGCACCGAGGCGCCGGTCATGGCGCCGATCAGCGGCGTGCCCGCCTCGCGCATCGTCGGGTAGGCGGCGTCGATGTGCGAGGTACCCGCCGACAGCCCCAACGCGTCAACCTTGTCCTGCACCACGAGCCGCCGGATGTTCTGCGTGTGGCGCTCCACCGAGTAGCCGTCGTCCAGCGCGCGCCACACCAGCCGGTGCCGCCCGAGCAGGCCGTCGCGCTGCGCGCGCGCCAGGTAGGCGTCGATGCCGTCCTTCACGTTGCGCCCGGCCTCGCCGAGCGGGCCGCTCAGCGGCAGCGACTGCCCCACCACGATCTCGTCGGCCCGGCCCGGCAGGCCGAGGAACAAGAGACCCAGAAGCAGAAGCCAGCGGCGGTACATCGTCGTGTCGTCCTTGCCGGGCGCGCCGGCGGTGGGGCTGCCTGAAAGCAGGCGGGCCCCGATCCTGGCGGCACGCCACGCGTGCCGGCCATCGGACATTTCCGGCCAACGCTACGGGGAACCCTGCTGCTCGCAAACCCTCGGCCCCGGGCCGCGCGGCGCGGCCTGCGACCTATCATGCAGCGCGCCACCGCCCACCCCATGACCGATCCCGCCCAAGAGCGCCTGCCGGACATTCCCTTCGACACCATCGTCGAACAGATGGTCGCGGGCATCTACGTGATCCAGGACGACCGCTTCGTCTACTGCAACGCGACCTGGGCCGGCATCGCGGGCTACACGGCGGAAGAAGCGACCGGCATGTCGCTCGCGCAGATCGTGCCGCCGGACTTCCTGGAGGTGGTGCGCTCGCGCATCCGCGCCCGGCTGGAGGGGCAGCCGCCGAGCATGCACTTCATCACGCGCGGCCTGCACCGCGACGGCCGCGTGCGCTTCGTGGAAGTGCACGGCTCGCGCATCACCTACCGGGGACGGCCAGCCGTGATGGGCGTGGGCGTCGACGTGACCGACCGCGTGCGCGGCGAGGAAGAACGCCAGCGCTCGCGCGAGCGGTTGCAGGCCCTGGCCGCCTACACCGCGAACAAGCTCGAGGAACAGCGGCTGGCGCTTGCGCGCGACGTGCACGACGTGCTCGGTGGCATGCTGACCTCGATCAAGATGGACGCCACGCGCATCCAGCGCCGCGCCGACAACCCCGAGGTGCAGGCGCTGACGCAGGGCCTGATCGCGCTCACGCAGCAGACCATCGACACGGTGAAGCAGATCTCCGAAGCGTTGCGCCCGAGCGCGCTCGACCATCTCGACCTGTCCGTTGCGCTGGCGAACGAGCTGCAGGCCTTCACGCGCCGATCGGGCGTGCCGCACGCGCTGGACGCCGACGCCCCGGCGTTGCGGCTCGCGCCCCGGCACGCGACGGCGGTCTACCGCATCTTCCAGGAAGGCCTGACGAACGTCTCGCGCCACTCGAAGGCACGACGCGTGAACGTGCGGCTGCGCGTGGAAGACGGCCGCCTCCAGCTCGCGCTGCACGACGACGGCTGCGGCTTCGACCCCGATGCGCCCGAGGGCAGCGCGCTCGGCCTGCTGAGCATGCGCGAACGCGCGCGCGAGATCGGCGGCGAGCTGCACATCCATTCGGCGCCCGGCGCGGGCACGCGGCTCCTGCTGAGCGTCCCGCTGCACCAGGAGCCCCGCCCCGCATGATCGACATCCTGATGGTCGACGACCACACGATCTTCCGCTCCGGGCTGCAGCGCCTGCTGCTCGACGAGACCGACCTGCGCACCACCGCCGAGGCCGGCAACGGCGCCGAGGCGCTCGCGCTGGTGCGCCAGCGCCGCTTCGACGTGGTGCTGCTCGACATCAACATGGAAGGCCGCAACGGCCTGGAGGTGCTGGCCTCGATCCGCGCGGCGCAGCCCGCGCTGCCGGTGCTGATGCTGTCGATGTACGCCGAGGAGCAGTACGCGCTGGTCGCCATCCAGGCCGGGGCGCGCGGCTACATCGCGAAAGATGCGGAGCCGGCCGAGCTGGTGCGCGCGATCCGCTGCGTGGCGGCCGGTCGCCAGTACCTGAGCGCGCGTGCCGCCTCGCAGGTCAGCGGCCAGCTCGAAGGCCGCGACGACCGCCCGGCCCACCAGCGGCTCACGGTGCGCGAGCACCAGATCATGCTGATGATGCTGAAGGGCCTGTCGCTCACGGCGATAGGCGACGAGATGCTCATCAGCGTGAAGACCGTGAGCACGCACCGCACGAACATCCTCGACAAGCTCGGCGTGGCCAGCACGGCCGAGCTGGTGCTCTATGCCGTGCGCCACGGCCTCATCCAGTAGGCCGCTCAGCGCACCCCGCCGCGCAGCGGATCGACCGACGCCGGCAGGCTGTTGAAGTCGATCTGCTGCATCAGGAAATCGCGCTGCTGCGGCGACAGCAGCGTGTAGCGCGGCCAGAAGAACAGATAGTCGTCCGGCGACATGCGCGGCTGGTTGTCGAAGATCATCCGCTTGCTGCACAACAGGCAGACGAAGTTGGTCCAGTTGTTCCAGGGCGTCTTGCCGTCGAACAGCCGGCTCGGTGCGCCGTAGCGGGCGAAGGTGGCGGTGTAGTCGATGAACTTGTCGGACAGCGCCTTGCGGCTGCCCGCGTTCGACGCGCTCCAGGCGAAGCGCATGAAGTTCGGCTCGTCGGTCACGAAGTTGCCGAACAGCGCGGCCACGTCGATGCCGTGGAAGGCGCCGAAAGTGTCCTTCCAGGGCTGGGGCGTGTCGTCCCAGTTGTAGTTGTAGCGGTAGATGTCGCCGTTCTGCAGACGCAGCACGCGGATGACGTTGTCGAGCACGTTGTCGATCGCGTAGGTCAGCACCTCGTGCGTCTGCGTGTAGATCGGCTGGAATTCCGGCTTGATGAGCTGGTTGAAGGTCACGCTGCCGGGCGGCGCGAAGTTGGCCAGGTTCCAGAGTTCGGCCTGTGTCGGCTGGCCCATGCCGAACAGGAACGCGAAGTACGAGCCCTCGTCGTGCGTCGAACCGATCATCAGCGGCATCTTGTTGTAGTTGCCCGCGAGCAGGCCGGGCAGCCCGCTCGCGCGAATCACCGTACCGTCGGTGAAATGCCCCGGCACCACCGGGCTCGGCGTGAACTTCATGATCTGCGCCGCCGTCGCATTGCGCAACAGCGAGGCGATATCGCCCTGGCTCATCGTCGCGCGCTGCGCGGCGGCCTGCGCCGTGGTGGAGGCGCGGCCGGTGTCGACCAGCAGGCTGTCGATCAGCGACTCGGCCGCCAGTGTGCCCACCAGCGGCGGGTAGGCGTTCGGCACGCCCGACATGCACACCGCGCGATGGAACTTGCCGTCGGCCAGCGGCGACTGCAGCAACCCCCAGGTGTTGATGCAGCCGGCCGACTGCCCCGCCACCGTCACCTGCCCCGGATTGCCGCCGAAGGCGCGGGCATTGGCCCTCACCCAGTCGAGCGCGCGCACGAGGTCGAGCGTGGTGAAGTTGCCCGAGTCGTCCAGCGCATTGCCGGTCTTCATCGCCGGGTGGTTGAGCCAGCCCAGCATGCCCATGCGGTACTGCACTGTCACCACCACCATGTTGGCCCGCTGCGCAAGGTAGGCGCCGTCGTACAGGGGCTCGCGCGCCGACCCCTTGGTGTTGCTGCCGCCGTGGATCCAGAAGAACACCGGCAGATTCTCGGTGCTGGAGTTCGGGCGCCAGACGTTCAGGTACAGGCAGTCCTCAGTGCCCACGGGTTGGCCGAAGGTGGCCGGGTCGGGCTCGCCGAAGGGGTTGCCGACCTGCGCGCACATGCCCGCCAGCGTGGTGGCGGCACGCGAGCCGCTCCACGGCACCGGCGGCTGCGGCGCGCGCCAGCGCAGGTTGCCGACCGGCGGCTGCGCGAAGGGAATGCCCAGGAAGGCATGCGTGTTGTTGGCGGCAGCCTTGCCGTAGATCTGGCCGGCGTCGAGCGTGCGGGTCAGGCTCTGGTTGTAGGCCGCCAGCGCCGCTGGTGCCGCGAGCATCGCGAGCGCCCACAGGACCGTGGTGCGAAGCAGCAGGCGAAAGAGGCCTGGGAGGGAGCGGGAGCGATGCATGGTGGTTGTCTCCTCGAGGTGGATGCGGCGAGCTCTGACGGCCCTGGTCATGCATCGATTCTCGTGAGCCCCTTGCACCGCGCGCCTCGGTGTCATCGCAGGGGAGCGGCAAGAATTCTCCGATTGACATCCGGGCCGCAAAGGACCATGCAAGCGAACCGGCTACTTGCGCTTCCAGCTCGCCACCGTGATGAACACGCCGGTCTCCTGCGCATCGCGCAGGCGGATGCTGTAGCGGCCCGCACCGTCGGTGCCGTTGAAGACGACCTCGCGGCCCTCTTCGTCCAGCGTCGCGCCCTTTGCGAGTTCGCGGTAGGTGCCGACCAGCGCGCCGAGCCCGGCATAGCTGCGCAGCGTGACCTCGGCATCGGGGAGCCGGGCCTCGGGGCGCTGCGCGCGCTCGTACGCCGTGCGCATCGGCTGGCCGACGAGGCCCTTGGGGAGCACGATCTTGCCGGCGCTCGCCGTGCTGTTCACCTCGGCCGTCTGCACCAGCAACGGGTGCAGCGATGCCGGGAAGCCCGGCGGCAGCTGTTCGACATGCCAGCCCGGCACATCCGGCTGGCCGGTGATGTATTCGACACTCGCGATCTTCTGCGCGGCCGCGACATCCGCCGGATCGTCGCTGTCGGCCATGGCCGCCAGGAACGACGGCAGTGTCTTGCTCCAGGCCACCAGCGGTGCGGCGTCCGCCTGGCTGGCACCGGTGCGCTGGAAGACCGACAGCACGGTCTGCGGCGCGGGGTTGCACACCTTCGGCTTGTCGCTGCTCGCCGGCGCGCGGCAATGGCCGTTGACCAACCCCAACGCCACCAGCCGGCCTTCGGCGTCGAGCAACATGGCCGCGCGTTCCTCGCCATGGCCGCCACCGCTGACCGACGCGATGACCTTGCGGCCGTCGGGCCAGACGGTGCGCGTGATGTCGTACTTGGAACGCATGCCCTCGAGCAACTGCTGTGCGATCAGGGTATCGGGCTCGGTGTAGTTGCCGCGCGCGTAGCCGACCATGCCGATCACGGCGCTGCGGATGCGCGTCTGCTCGCTGAGCCGCAGCGCAGGCGCGGGCAGCTCCGTCGTGACGGGACCCGAGGCCTCGGGTTGTGCGCCCTGCGCATGGGCGGTGACCGCGCAGGCGAGCAGCAGCGACGCCATGGCGGCCGGAATCAACTTCTTCTTCATTCGGAAATCTCCACTTCGATGTTCGTGATCGCCGGCATGTCCCGGTCGTGCTTCACGTTGACCGAAAAAGCCACGCCCTTGCGGCTGCCCGCGACGTAGCCGTTGCGCTCGTCCAGCCCCGACTCCATCTCTTCGAGCGGCGGCGTCAGCTGCTTGTAGAAGGCCAGCACCTGTTCCATGCTGTCCGTGGTCTGCAGGCGCAGCACGCGCCTGGCCTTGGCGTCGCTCAGCGCATCCTGCCCGGTGCGATGGATCTGCGACTTCGGGTACAGCGGCACCGCCGCCGAAAAACCCTTCGGCCGTTCGACGGGGCGTGCAGCGGTGTGCGCCGCATCCATCGTGGCGTACTCGGTCTTCGCGATCCTTTCGCCGTCGCCGGACTGCAGGTCTTCGGGCACCTGGCGGCTCCAGGCGAGCAACGGCTGCGCCTTGGCGCGATCGAAGCCGGGGCGCAGGAAGATCGACAGCACCGCGTGCTGGTCGTCCAGGCAACCGGCGGAAGCCGAACCGTTGCCGCACTGGCGATGCACCAGCGCCGCGGCCAGCACATAGCCGCTGCGGTCGTCGAGCAACACGGCCGCGCGCTCGCTGCCGCCATAGGGCCGGCGGTACGACGACAGCAGCCGCTGGCCGCCGGGCAAGGCCTGCTGCTTGCGGTCGCGGCGCGACGACAGCCCCGAGATCAGTTGTTCGGCCAGCAAGCCTTCGGGCCAGTAGTAGGAGCCGGACGCCATGCCGGCGAAGCGGGTCAGGGCGAGATCGATGGCGGGGGTCTGGGTGTCTTCCTGCGCGCGGTCGGTGTTCAGCGTCAGGACGGCATCGGCGGCCGAGGCAGGGGCTGCTGCGCCGGAAGTGGAGAGAAGAAGAACAGCCAGGAAAGCAGGAGGAGCGGAGCGAAGTCGGAAAAGAGGCATGCGGAAAGATGGGATGAACGATGCGCCTTGCCTGGTTGTGCCGGGCAAACGCGGGGCTGGATTCTAGAAGGCCCTCGCAACGCGAGGCGCCCACCGTTTCACCGCGATGGAACGAAATTGGCAAGCTGCCTGCCGCGCGGCATTTCGGTTTTTCATGGCGCCATCCGCATCGCATGAAACGGATGCGAAGTGCGTGAAGACCGAGGTGCGTTTCTTCGGGGTACGTGCACAGGACACCGGGTGCTCCCCTCCGCGAATGTCCCCCGCTTCGGCTTTCGCCCCTCCTCCTTTGTTTCGCTGCGGGGAGCACCCGGTGCCCTGCGCACGATGGACGCAGCGCCCGTGCGAGCCGATCAACAAGTGCTCTGAGCGATCACGCCGATGGGGTGCCTTGCGCAGCGAAATAAAGGAGGAGGCATGCGGCCTTAGGCCGCGCCGGGGGACATTCGCGGAGCAGAGCACACCGTCGGCGTGAGCGCGCCCTGAACAGCGGATGCCAACAACACAACGCGACGAACAGAAATGCAAGGTGTCATTTCTTGGACAGCCGGGCAGGCGAGCCACCGAAGCTCGCCTCCAGAAACTCGATCAACGCCTGCACGCGCGCCGTCCGCCCCTTGCGGGTAGGAACCAGCAGGATCACGGGCGCGCTGTCGAACTGCCAGTCCGCCAGCACCCGCACCAGCGAGCCCCGCGCGATGGCGTCGGCTGCGTCCCATTCGGAGCGCAGCACCAGCCCCATGCCCTGCTCGGCCCATTGCCGGGCCACGCTGCCGTCGTTGGTGACGAAGGCCGGCGAGATGCGCAGCGTTTCGCGTGCCGCCGCGCGCTGCTGCTGCGCCGCCGCCTTGCCGGCCCGGCGCACATGCCACAGCGTCACGTCCTCGTCGTTCTCGCGGATGACGATGCAGGCGTGCGCCATCACGTCGCGCGGGACGCGGGGTACGCCGTGCACGCGCAGGTACTCCGGGCTCGCGCACAGCCAGCGCTCGTTGGCGCTCAGCGTGCGCGCGACCCACGACGAATCGCGCACCGTGCCGATGTGGATGATCGCGTCGGCATCGTGCCGGTCGGGCCACGGCGTCTCGCGCAGGTCGAACTGGATGTGCAAGCCCGGATGCAGGCGGGCGAAGCGCGCAAGCATCGGCGCCACGTACTGCCGGCCATAGCCGAACGGTGCGGCGATGCGCAATGTGCCGGTGAGCCGGCGGTCCTCGCGCTGCATCGATTCGCGCAGCCCCTCGATCTGCCCGAGCAGCGCCGCGGCTTCGCGCGCGAAGCGCTCGCCCTCCGGCGTCAGGCTCAGCCGCCGCGCGGTGCGGGTGGCGAGCGAGAGGCCGAGCGTGGCCTCGAGCTTGCGCAACCGCATCGACAACGCCGGTGGCGTGACGTCGAGCGAGCGCGCCGCGGCACTGAGGGAAGGCTCGCGCAGCAGGGCGGCCGCCAGTTGCATGTCCTCGATCTGGATCATTAATCTGCGCTTAACGATTGATGAGCGCACATTGAAGCACAACGATGGCTTCGATATGTACAGTCCATGGCCATGCAAACACCCGCCACGCCTCCCGGCGCCTACCCCCGCGCCGTGCTCTTCGACCTGCTCACCGCCCTGCTCGACTCCTGGACCGTCTGGAACGCCGCGGCCGGCTCCGAGGAAAAAGGCCGCGCATGGCGCGCCGAATACCTGCGGCTCACCTACGGCTGCGGCGCCTACGTGCCCTACGAGCAGCTGGTGAAAGACGCCGCCCGCAACACCGGCATGGCCGACGGCGCGCCGGACGCGCTCGAAGCGCATTGGGACGAACTCCCCGCGTGGGACGGCGCACGCGAGCTGCTGCTGGCGCTCCAGCCGCATTGCAAGCTCGCGGTGGTCACCAACTGCTCGCGCCGGCTCGGCCATCGCGCGGCGTCGCTGCTGGGCGTCGACTGGGACGTGGTCGTCACCTCCGAGGAGGCCGGCTTCTACAAACCCGACCCGCGCCCGTACCGCATGGCGCTCGACCGGCTCGGCGTGAAGGCGGACGACGCCGCCTTCGTCGCCGGGTCGGGCTACGACATGTTCGGCACCTCGGCCGTCGGCCTGCGCACCTGTTGGCACAACCGCGTGGGACTCGCGCTGCCGCAAGGCGCACCGTCGCCCGAGCTGCAGGGGCCGACGCTCGCGCACGCCCTGCCGTGGCTGCAGTCCTTCAGGCGCGCCGCATGACCCGGCGCCCCGCGCTTCTGCGTGGCCTGCTTGCAATGATGGCGGCGTTCGCGCTGCACGCACCCGCGTTCTCGCAGGCCACCAGCTTTCCGCAGCGCCCTGTCACGCTGATCGTGCCCTTCCCGCCGGGCGGCCCGAGCGACGCACTGGCGCGCGGTTTCGCGCTGCACATGGGCAAGCAGCTCGGCCAGGCCGTCATCGTCGAGAACGTGGCCGGCGCGGGCGGGACCATCGGCCTCACCAAGGCCGTCAAAGCCGCGCCCGACGGCTACACGCTGGCCTTCGGCACCATCGGCACGCACGTCGCCAATGTCGCGCTGTACAAGAAGCTGCCCTACGACCCCGAGGCCGATTTCCAACCCGTCGGCCTCGCGGGCGCCGCGCCGATGCTGCTGCTCGCACGGGCCGACCTGCCCGCGAAGAACCTCAAGGAGTTCGTCGCATGGCTCGGCGCCCACAAGGCCAAGGCCTCGTTCGGCAGCGCGGGTGTCGGCTCCATTTCCCATTACGGCTGCGTGCTGCTGCTCTCCGCGCTGCAGCAGAACGTCGCGCACATTCCCTACAAGGGCGTGGCGCCGGCCATGAACGACCTGATGGGCGGCCAGACCGACTTCATGTGCGACCAGACCACCACCGCGCTGCCGCAGGTGGCGGGCGGCAGGATCAAGGCGCTGGCCGTGCTGTCGTCGACGCGCCTGCCGCAGCTGCCCGCCGTCGGCACCGCCGCGGAGGCCGGCTTCGCGCTCGACGTGCGCGCCTGGAACGCCATCTTCGCGCCGCGCGGCACGCCCGAGCCCGAGATGGCACGGCTGCGCTCCGCGCTGGCCGGTGCCGCGGCCGATCCCGAATTCCGCCGGCAGATGCAGGCCGTGGGCGTGGACCTGCCGGCGCCCGATGCGCTCAAGCCTGCCGCAGTGTCCGCGCTGATCGCGCGCGGACTGCGCGACGACGTGCCCGCCCTCAAGGCCAAGGGCGACTACCTGGACTGACCCACCCCATGACTTCTTCCTTCTCTTCGTCCCTCGCGACCATCGACACCCCCGCCGCCATCGTCGAGCGGCCGCGCATGCAGCACAACATCGAGCGGATGCAGCAGCGCATGAACGCGCTGGGCGTGCGCTTCCGACCGCACGTCAAGACCAGCAAGTGCATCGACGTGGCCCGGGCGCAGCGCGATGCCGGCGCGCAGGGCATCACCGTCTCGACGCTGAAGGAGGCCGAGCAGTTCTTCGCCGCCGGCTTCACCGACATCCTCTATGCCGTGGGCATGGCGCCGCACCGGCTGCCGCATGCGCTGGAACTGCGCCGCCGCGGCTGCGCGCTCGGCATCATCACGGGCGGCGTCGCCTCGGCGCGCGCCATCGCCGAGTTCGGCCGCGCGAACGGCGAAGCCTTCGACGTGCTGATCGAGGTCGACACCGATGGCCATCGCTCCGGCATCCGCCCGGAGGACGATGTGCTGCTCCAGGTCGCGCAGCTGCTGCACGACGGCGGCATGCGCCTCGGCGGCGTGATGACGCACGCCGGCTCCAGCTACGAGCTCGACACGCCCGAAGCGCTCAGGGCCATGGCCGAGCAGGAGCGCGCCGGCTGCGTGCAGGCCGCGCAAAGGCTGCGCGACGCCGGGCTGCCCTGCCCCGTGGTCAGCGTGGGCTCCACGCCCACGGCGCTCACGGCCGAGCGGCTCGACGGCGTGACCGAGGTGCGCGCGGGCGTCTATGTGTTCTTCGACCTGGTGATGCGCAATGTCGGCGTCTGCGGCGCGGACGAGATCGCGCTGAGCGTGCTCACCACCGTGATCGGCCACCAGGCCGAGAAAGGCTGGGCCATCGTCGATGCGGGCTGGATGGCCATGAGCCGCGACCGGGGCACGCGGAAGCAGAAGCGCGACTACGGCTACGGACAGGTCTGCGGCCTCGACGGCACGGTGCTCGACGGCTTTGTGCTCAGCGGCGCCAACCAGGAGCACGGCATCCTGTCGCGCGAGGGGGCGCACTGCACCGACATCGCCGCGCGCTTCCCGCTCGGCTCGCGCGTGCGCATCCTGCCCAACCATGCCTGCGCCACCGGCGCGCAATTTCCCGAGTACCACGCGCTGTCCGAAGACGGCTTGTTGCAGCCGTGGGGGCGCTTCCACGGATGGTGACCCCGGCGCCGACGGCACCGGACACTCAGGCCTTCGTGCGCGTCCCCGTGAGCGTCGGCAGCTCCGTCGCGCTGGAGTTGACGTTGACGCTGCGGTCGCAGGGGAACCCCGGGAGGCCGCGGCCGGCTGCATACCTTCGACCAGCGGGAAAACGCTAGGCGCCCGCCTGCACGTTGTTCCTACAGTCGTTCTCGCCCGGCAAGACGCGACAACAAGAGGAAAAAGCGCCATGGAATTCGACTACGTGATCGTGGGGGGCGGCTCCGGCGGTGCCACGCTGGCCTCCCGGCTCAGCGAAGACCCCGCCGTGACGGTCTGCCTGATCGAAGCCGGCGGCGATGGCCGGAGCATCCTGGTGCGCGCGCCGGCCGCCACGGTGGCGATGCTGCCGGGCCGCCCGCGCATCAACAACTACGCCTACCAGACCGTGCCGCAGCCCGGCCTCGACGGGCGCCGCGGCTACCAGCCGCGCGGGCGCTGCCTGGGCGGCTCCAGCGCGATCAACGCCATGCTCTATGTGCGCGGCCATCGCGGCGACTACGACGACTGGGAGCGCGCCGGCTGTGCGGGCTGGTCGTTCGACGAGGTGCTGCCGTACTTCAAGCGCGCCGAAGGCAACCAGCGCGGAAAGAGTGCGCTGCACGGCGCCGACGGGCCGCTGCAGGTGTCCGAGCAGCAGAGCCCGCGCCCGATCGCCGACGACTTCGTGCGGGCCGCGGCCGCGTGCGGCATTCCGCGCAACGACGACTTCAACGGCGCCGAGCAGGAAGGCGCAGGCCTCTACCAGGTCACGCAGTTCCACGGCGGCGCGAAGAACGGCGAGCGCTGCTCGGCGGCCGCGGCCTACCTGCATCCTGTGATGGACCGCCCCAACCTCACGGTGCTGGCCGGCACCCAGGCCCTGCGCGTGGTGCTCGAGGACAGGCGCGCCGTTGGCGTGGAGGTGCGGCGCAGCGGCAACACCGAGATCATCCGCGCGCGGCGCGAAGTGGCGCTGTGCGGCGGCGCCTTCAATTCGCCGCAGCTGCTGATGCTCTCGGGCATCGGCGACCCGGCCGAGCTGGGCCACCATGGCATCGCGGTGCAGTACGCGTTGCCGGGCGTCGGCCAGAACCTGCAGGACCACACGGACTTCATCCTCGCCTACAAGTCGAAGCAGACCGACCTGTTCGGCATCGGTGTGGTCGGCGGCCTGCACCTGATGAAGGCGATCCTCGAGTGGCGCAAGAGCGGCACGGGCATGATCGCAACGCCTTTCGCCGAAGGCGGCGCCTTCATCAAGTCGTCGCCGGAACTGCGCCGGCCCGACCTGCAGCTGCACTTCGTGATCGCGATCACCGACGACCATGCGCGCAAGCTGCACGGCGGCTTCGGCTTCTCATGCCATGTGTGCGTGCTGCGCCCCAAGGGCCGCGGCGACGTGCGGCTGAACGATGCGAACCCCGCGTCGGCGCCGCGCATCGACCCGCGCTTTCTCTCCGAGGCCGAAGACATGGCGCTCCTGCTGCAGGGCGTGAAGAAGACGCGCGAGATCCTGCGCGCACCGGCACTCGAGAAGTACCGGCACACCGAGCTCTACACGGCCGATGCGCACACCGACGAAGAACTCGCGCGGCACATCCGCGCGCGCGCCGACACCATCTACCACCCGGTGGGCACCTGCAAGATGGGCGTGGATGCGATGGCCGTGGTCGACGCGAAGTTGCGCGTGCATGGCATCGAAGGCCTGCGCGTGGTCGATGCCTCGGTGATGCCGACGCTGATCGGCGGCAACACCAACGCGCCGACGATCATGATCGCCGAGCGCGCAGCCGACTGGATGCGCGGGCCGATCACCTTCGACCGGGCTGTGCAGGATGCCAGAGCGCCCGGGACGAGCCCCGCACCATCAGCTCTCCCGGAAGCAGCAGCTGGCGCGGCGGTGCATCCAGTCCACGCAGCCGCTCGATCAGGCATGTAGCGGCCGTGCGGCCGATGGCATCGGTGGGCTGCGCCACGGTGCTCAGGCCGGGGCCGATCAGCGAGGCCCATTCGGGATCGTCGAAACCGACAAAACCCAGGTCGGCGCCGAACTGCCAGCCCAGGCGCGCCATGGCCTGCGCCACCCGCAGCGTGACCACGGCGTTGCCGGCCACCACCGCGGCGCGGCGGCCCCGCTTCGCGCGCTTGCGCAAGGCGATCAGCGCGGCATCGAGCGCGTCGCTCTCGTCCTCGACGCACTCGAAGACCTCGCCCGCCACGCGCGGCTCGTGCGCGGCCACGCAGGCGCCGAAGGCCGCCGTTCGCTCGCGCCGCGAACTCACGCCCTTCTGCGGTTCGGTGACATAGAGCAGTTCGCGATACCCGCCTTCGACCAGATGGCCGCAGGTGGCCCGCATCGCGGCGTGGTTGTCGAGCGAGACGAAGTCGGTGTGCATGCCCGTGTGCAGGCGGTCCACCAGCACGGCGGGCTTGCCATGCAGCGTGACCGCGTCGACCACGTTGCTGCCGCGCCCGAGCGTGTTGAGGATGAAGCCGTCGACCTGGTAGCCCGCCAGCGCATCGATGGCCTCGCGCTCGCGTTCGCTCTCGTTGCCGAGGTTGAACAGCATCACGAGGTAGCCGGCATCCTGGCAGGCCTTCTCGGCGCCGCGCAGCACCGCGACGGAATACGGATTGGTGATGTCGGCCACGATCAGGCCGATGAGCCGCGAGCGGCCGTGGCTCAGCGCCTGTGCCATCGGGCTCGGCGAATAGGCCAGCCTGGCGATGGCCACCTCGACGCGCGCGGCGATGTCGGGGCTCAGCAGGCGCTCGCGGTGGTTGAGGAAGCGCGAGACGGTGGCCTTGGAGACGCCCGCGGCCTCGGCGACGTCGGCGATGGTGGCGCGGCCCGTGGGCTTCATGTCATGCGGCGGCCGTGTCGTAGGGCGCAGTCGGTTTTTCGCCGGCCAGCACCTGCAGCAGGTTCGTCGTCGCGAGTTCGGCCATCGCATGCCGCGTTTCGTGCGTGGCCGAGCCGATGTGCGGCAGCGGCGTCACGCGCGGGTGCGTGCGCAAGGGCGAAGCCAGCGGCAAGGGCTCCTTGGCGAACACGTCGAGGCCGGCAGCGCGCAAGGTGCCGTGGTCCAGCGCGTGCAGCAATGCCTCTTCATCCACCGTAGGGCCGCGGCCGCCGTTGATGAAAGCGGCGCCCGGTTTCATGCGCGCGAAAAACGCTGCGTCGATCATGCCGCGCGTGGCGTCTGTCAGCGGCAGCATCGCGAGCACGATGTCGGCGCGCGCCAGCAGTTCGTCTTGCGGCGTGTGCGCCGCCCGGCCCAGCAGCTCGGGGGCCTGCGTGGCCAGGTCGACCGGCCGGCGCGCGTGGTACAGCACCGGCATGCCGAAGCCGAGCGCTGCACGCCGCGCCACGGCCTGCCCGATGCGGCCGAAGCCAAGGATGCCGAGCGTCTTGCCGTGCACGTCGCTGCCGAACAGTTCTTCGCCGATGTTCTTGTCCCAGCGCCCTTCGCGCACGAGATTCGACAGCTCGACCACGCGGCGCTGCGTGGCCATCAGCAGCGCAAACATCGTGTCGGCGACCGTCTCGGTGAGCACGTCGGGCGTGTGGCACAGCACGATGCCGCGCTTGTGCAGTTCCGCCAGCGGGTAGTTGTCGACGCCGACCGACACGCTCGAAATGACCTCGAGCCGTGGCGCCGCATCGAGCAGCGCGGCGTCGACCGTGTGGCTCGACCCGATCAGGCCGCTCGCGGTGCGCAGCGCGGCGGCAAAGGCCTCGGGCTCCTTGCGCGGATCGGCCACGATCACGTGATGCACGGCCTGCAGGCGCGCCAGCTGGTCCTCGGGCAACGGCCGGAAAACGAGCACATTCTTTTTCGTCATGGTCAGAGTCCTGCTTCTTCGAGTTGCGCGCGCGTCGGCAAGCCTTCGGTGTCGCCCAGCACCTGCACGGCGCGCGCGCCGATCCAGGCGCCGCGGCGCACGGCCTCGGGCACGCTCCTGCCTTCGAGCAATGCGCTCACCACGCCAGCCGCAAAGCCGTCGCCCGCGCCCACGGTGTCGATCACTTCCTTCACCGGGAAGCCGTCGACGCGGCCGGTGCCGGCCACGTCGCTGTCGTAGTAGGCGCCTTCGGCACCGAGCTTGACCACCACCAGCTTCGCGCCGCGCTCGCGGTAGAAGCGTGCCACGTCTTCGGGCTGGGTGTGGCCCGTGAGCAGCAGGCCCTCTTCGATGCCGGGCAGCACCCAGTCGGCGCGCGAGGCCAGCTCGTTGATCCAGTGGCGCATGGTCTCGGTCGAGGCCCACAGCGTCGGGCGCAGGTTGGTGTCGAACGAGATCGTGCGGCCCGCTGCGCGCATCACGTCCATGGTCTTCAGCGCGGCCTGCAGGCTGGTGTCGGAAATGGCGGCAAACACGCCTGTCGCGTGCAGATGGCGCGCCGAGCGCAGCCAGGCCTCGTCCACGTCGGCCGGCCCCATCTGGCTCGCGGCCGAGCCCTTGCGGTGGTACTCGACCGGCGGGTCGCTGCCATCGGTGACGCGGCCCTTGAACTGGAAGCCGGTGCGCTGCGTGGGGTCGCAGATCACATGCGAGCAGTCGATGCCCTCGCCCTGCATGGTCGCGAGCAGCGCGCGCGCCATCGAGTCGGTGCCGAGCCGGCTGGCCCAGCCCACCTTGAGACCCAGGCGCGACAGGCCGATGGCCACGTTGGTCTCGGCGCCCGCGGTGCGCTTGTGGAACGCCTCTGCGTTCTCCAGCGGACCGGGCCGGTCCGCCACCAGCAGCATCATGGCTTCGCCGAACAAGGCGACATCGAAAGCAGTGGGTTCTGGCATGTGTGGTGCTACGCCCGTGCGGCGCGGATGAATTCGATTTGCGAGCGGGTGACGGCCAGCAGGTCGTCGCCCACCAGAGGGTATTCGATGGCGTGGGGCACGTCGGCGGGCAAGGCGCGCAGTACCGCGCGCCACGGCGCGACCGAATCGCCCAGCGGCACCGCCACCCACTTGTGCGGCAGGCGCTGCGCGCCCTTGCAATGCACGTAGCGCACCCGGTGGCCGAGCGCCTGCGCGGCCTGCAGCGGACACTCGCCAAGCCAGTGCCAGTTGCCCATGTCGAAGGTCATGCCGAGCGTGACGCCGGCACGGTCGGCCACCTCGAAGAAAGTCTGCAATGCGGGCAATGTGCCGGCGCGCACGGTCTGGTCGTTTTCGATCAGCAGCTCGACGCGGGTCTCTGCAAGCTCCACCTTCAGGCCCCACAACGAGCCGTGCGAAGAAGGCTGGAAATCGCCGATGGACATCTTGAGCCGCTTCGCGCCGACGCGCGTTGCCGCGGCAATGCCGCGCTTGAGCGCCGCGCTGTCGAGCCAGCCGCCCTCGGCCCAGAGGCCCTCKGGGCTGGAATACACGGAGGCGAGACCGTTCAATGCGGGAAGCTCGGCCTCCGCATCGCGCAGCATCTCGCCACGCACTTCCACCGAATCGGCGCCGGCCGCGCGTGCAAGCTGCGAGCACCAGAGCTGCCCGTGCCGCCCCACCTCGGCCATGCCGAAGGACGACAGAGAGATCAAAATCTCGAAGGACATCAGTGGGCTTGGTGGGAACTGAGGATCTGACCGAGGAACTGGCGCGTGCGCTCGTCCTTCGGATTGCCGAAGAATTCTTCCGGCGGCGCCTGTTCGACGATCTTTCCGTCGGCCATGAAGATCACGCGGTCCGCCACGCTGCGGGCAAAGCCCATTTCGTGCGTCACACACAGCATGGTCATGCCGTCTTCGGCCAGGCCGATCATGGTGTCGAGCACTTCCTTGACCATCTCGGGGTCGAGCGCCGAAGTGGGCTCGTCGAACAGCATGATCTTGGGCGCCATGCACAGCGCGCGCGCAATCGCCACGCGCTGCTGCTGACCGCCCGAGAGCTGGCTCGGATACTTGCCGGCCTGCTCGGGAATGCGCACGCGGGTGAGGTACTTCATCGCCACCTCCTCGGCCTGGGCCTTCGTCATGCCGCGCGAACGCATCGGCGCGAGCGTGCAGTTGTCGAGGATGGTGAGGTGCGGGAACAGGTTGAACTGCTGGAACACCATGCCGACCTCGGCGCGCACCGCATCCACGTTCTTGCCGCCGGCCGTGAGGTCGATGCCGTCGACCACGATGCGGCCCTTCTGCACCGTCTCGAGGCGGTTGATGCAGCGGATGAGCGTCGACTTGCCCGAACCCGAAGGCCCGCAGATCACGATGCGCTCGCCCTGGCGCACCGACAGGTCGATGCCGGTCAACACCTGGAATTCACCGTACCACTTGTTGACCGCTTCCATGCGGATGATCGATTCCGTCGTCATGCCAGGATTCCTTCTTCTTCAGCCTCGGCGGCTCACTGCATCTTGGGCAGGTCGGCCTGCAGCCATTTTTGATAGAGCTTGTTGAGCTCGCCATTCGCCGTGTTCTTCGCGACGAATTCGTTGACCGCCTTGTGCAGCTCTTCCTGGCCCGGACGCATCGCGATGCCCATCGACTGCTGCACCAGCGTGAACTTGTTTTCGTAGGTGCCGGCAGGCACGCGCTTGGCGATCTGCGCCGCCACCGTGACCGAGCAGCCGATCGCATCGACCTGGCCCGAGATCAGCGCCTGCATGGCGGAAGCGTCGTCGTCGAAGCGGCGGATTTCGGTGCCTTCGGGTGCGGCCTTGGTCACGGCCACGTCCTGCGTCGAAGCGCGGGCCACACCCACGCGCAGGCCCTTCAGGTCGCCCGCGGCCTTGATGGGGGTCTTGGTGGCGCCGTACAGCACGATGGTCGCGGCCGCATAGGGCTGCGAGAACTGCACCTGCTTCGAACGCTCGGGCGTGATCGCCAGCGAAGCGACCAGCACGTCGACCTTGTTGGTCAGCAGGAAGGGAATGCGGTTCGGGCCGGTCACCGGCACGATGTTGGCCTTCACGCCCCACTCCTTGGCCAGCAGCTTGGCCACGTCGGCGTCATAGCCGTCGGGCTGGTTCTTCGCGTCGGTGGTGCCGTAGGGCGGAAAGTCGACCAGCATGCCGATGGTGATCTCGCCCTTCTTCTTGATGTCGGCCACGGACTGTGCCGAGGCGAAGGGTGCGAACACGGTGAGCGCGRCGCCGAGGCCAAGGGCTGCCAGCGCAGCGCGGCGGGTGGTGGTACGGGTCATTGGATGTATCTCCTGAAGAAAGGAAGAAAGCGACGAGAAAGAAAAATGGTCAGCGTGCGAGCGCCTGGGCGCGCTTGCGCTCCATGCGTGCGGCCAGCAGCGACAGCGGCCAGCAGATCGCGAAGTAGATGGCGGCCACCACCGAGAACACGATCAGCGGCTGGAAGGTGGCGTTGTTGATGATCTGCCCCGCGCGGGTGATCTCGGTGAAGCCGATGATGGCCGCGAGCGAGGTGCCCTTGATGATCTGCACCAGGTAGCCCACCGTGGGCGCGAGCGCGATCTTGAAGGCCTGCGGCAGCACCACATCGCGCATGCGTGCGCCGTACTTGAGGCTGAGCGCCTCGGCAGCCTCCCACTGGCCGCGCGGAATGGCCTGGATGCAGCCGCGCCAGATCTCGCCAAGGAAGGCCGCGCTGTTGAGGATGAGCGCCACGCCCGCGGCGATCCACGGATTGATGTCGAGCCCCAGCACCGGCGCGCCGAAGAAGATCAGGAAGAGCTGCAGCAGGAGCGGCGTGCCCTGGAAGATCTGGATGAAGACCATCGAGGCATTGCGCGCCCAGGTCGACTCGGACGTGCGCATGAGCGCGACGATGAGCCCCAGCACCGCGCCGCCGATGAACGCGATGGCCGAGAGCGCGAGCGTCCACTGGGCCGCTTCGAGGATGAAAAGGAATTCGGGAAAGCCGAAGGTACGCATGGTTGTTGTTGCTCCGTCCGTGGCCTGTTAGCGGCGGTCCGGGTAATTGAGCGTGCGCCTGTAGATCAGCTTGAACATGGCCGAGAAGGCCAGCGCCAGCGCGAGGTAGATGGCGGCCACGACGATGTAGATCTCAAAGCTGCGGAAGGTCTGCGACTGCAGGTTGGCGGCCACCGAGGTCAGGTYGTCGGCCGAGATGACCGACACCACGGCCGAGCTCAGCATCAGCAGGATGAACTGGCTCGTGAGCGCCGGATAGATGGCCTTGAGTGCGGGCTTGATGATGACGAAACGGAAGATTTCCCACGGCTTGAGGTTGAGCGCCCTGCCCGCCTCGATCTGCCCCTTGGGAATCGACTCGATGCCCGCGCGGATGATCTCGGTCGCATAGGCGCCGAGGTTCACCACCATCGCCACCAGCGCGGCTGTCTGCGGCGACCATCGCAGGCCGATGGCCGGCAGCGCGAAGAAGAAGAAAAACAGCTGCACGAGGAATGGCGTGTTGCGGATCACCTCGATGTAGGCATTGACGATGAAGCGCAGCCAGCCCGGCCCCGAGGTCTTGCCCCAGGCGCAGAAGATCGCGACCACCAGGCCCAGCAGCGTGGCGATGAGCGAGAGCTGGATCGTGATCCAGGTGCCCTTGAGCAGCAGCGGCCAGGCCGCGAAGACGGCGTCGAATTGAAACTGGTAGTTCATGGTGGGGCGCGCATGGCGTGGCCGTGCGCAAGCCTCGAAAGCAATGCTTGCAGCTTATATGAAACCGGTTTCAGGCCAAGTCAGGGATTCCCCTAGGTGGGCCCTTTTGCCTACACTGGTGCGATGCTGAATCCACCCGCGGCCACCATGCCCACCGAGGCCAACGCGCCCCTTTCCGGCGCTCCCACCGTGCAGCATTTCAGGCAAGCCCTGCTCTGGCCCCTGCGGCTGGTGCCGGCTCCGGATGCCAAGCCCACGCACCACGGCCCCTGGCATGTGCTGCGCGAGATGGGCGATGCCTCGCCCTGGCGCGAAGAGGTCGACGAATACACCGGCGACAGCAGCCGCTTCCACGAGCGGCACTACAACGAGTTCGTGAGCTTCCTGCCGTACGTGCAGCGCTTTCTCTACGGCGAAGGCCGCTCGAGGAACAAGGGCGACGATTCGGCTTCGGGCAACGACGGCGATTCGCCGATGCGCATCTTCCGCCGCCACGACATCGCGGCGGTGCGCGTGGTGGCGCAGCCCGGCGACGCGCCGGTCACGCTCGACGTGGTGCACTGCGACCTCTACTTCTTCTTCGACATCGACGTGGTGCTGCTCAACCTCGAAGTCGGGGTGAACAACCTGAGCCTCGCGCAGGCGCAGGACATCCTCTACCGCTTCGGCCGCGCCTATCCGGCGGGCTGGGACGCCGATGGCGCACCGCTGCACTGCATGGCGAGTGTCGAATGGCTGGCCGCCGACGGCCGCGTGCTCGCGCGCTCCGATGCGCAGCAGCGCGAGGCCTTTCTCTCGCACGTGGCGCAGCACCGCGCACCGCGCATCTCGGCCCACTGGGCCTTCTTGATGCAGCCGCTGGTGAGCGACCATTCGGAAGACCCCGGCGTGCTGCGCTACCGGCAGATCGAGTACTACCGCATGCCGGTGATGGCGTACCTCTCGCTCGACGATCCGAAACGCCTCACGCGCAACGACTTCATCCGCCTCGGGCTGGTCACCGGTGCCGCAGAGGCCGACGCGGCCCAACAGGCCCACCTGCCCTACGCGGAGCAGCATCTGGAAGACTTCGAGCGCCGCTACTGCTACGACCGCTTCTGGGTCGACGCCGGCGCGGCGCCCAATACGCGCTACCTGTGCAACGGCCACGCGCTGATCGTGGTGGGCGATTCGCATTCCGAATTCTTCTGCTGCCGCGACCGCGGCGTGCTCGCGCAGTTCCGGCACCAGCACTTCCTGCTGTTCCTGATCGCGCACTTCCAGAAGGCCTCGCTGCTGATGTTCTCGGACCAGCTGGTCGAGGCGCTCAAGAAGCTCGACATCCGCAGCACACCGAGCGTGAAGCAGTTCAAGCGCGCGATCCGTTCGAGCTTCGAGCGCTTTCTGCGCTTCACGCACCGCTACTGGTTCCACGAGATTTCGGAGCAGGCGCAGGTGCGCGCGCTGTCGCACATGTGCACCGCGCACCTGGGGCTCGATCCGCTCTACGACGAGGTCAAGGCGCGCATCGCCGACATGAACACGTACCTCGACGCCGACAGCCTGCGACGGCAGGCCAGCACCGTCGTGCGGCTCACGGTGGTCACGCTGTTCGGGCTGATCGGTACCGTGACGACGGGCTTCCTCGGCATGAACCTGCTG
>NZ_JBFUHN010000038.1:0-63059 GCF_056402375.1 Variovorax sp. P4_B10
CCTTCATCCAGGTGCACGCCGCATCGGCCCGCGCCGCGGCCGCACAACTCGATGCCGAACGCAAGAGCGGCCGCGCGGCGCTCTCGCCCATTGCCGGCATCCCGATCTCGCTCAAGGACCTGTTCGACGAAGCCGGCATCACCACGCTCGGCGGCTCCACGGTGCTGGTCGGCCAGCCGCCGGCGCAGCGCGACGCGGTGGTGGTCGAGCGGCTGCGGCGCGCCGGCGCGATCATCATCGGGCGCACCAACACGGTCGAGTTCGCCTACACCGGACTCGGCATCAACCCGCACTACGGCACGCCGAAGAACGTCTACGACCGCGCGACCGGCCGCATCCCGGGCGGCTCGACCTCGGGCGGGGCCATCTCGGTGACCGACGGCATGGCGGCCGGCGCCATCGGCACCGACACCGGCGGGTCGCTGCGCATTCCCGCCGCGCTCAACGGGCTGGTGGGCTTCAAGCCCACGCAGCGGCGCATTCCGCTCGACGGCGTGATGCCGCTGTCGACCTCCTTCGATTCGGCGGGGCCGATGGCATGGACGGTGGAAGACTGCGCATTGCTCGGCGCCGTGCTGGCCGGCGAGTTGTCGCGACCCCTCAGGACGCCGCCGCTGCAGGGCCTGCGCTTCGCGGTGCCGAAGACTTTTTTCCAGGACGACCTGTCGCCGCCCGTCGCCGCGGCCTTTGCGTCGGCGTTGTCGAAGCTCTCGGCCGCCGGCGCCACGCTGACCGAGTTGCCGATGGTCGAGTTTGCCAAGGCGCAGGCCATCAACCCACGCGGCATGATCACCGCCGCCGAGGCCTACGCGTGGCACCGCGACTTCATCAAGACGGGCGCAGCCAAATACGACCCGCGCGTTCTGGCACGGATCAAGACCGGCGAGACCATCCTGGCGCCCGACTACGTGCAACTGCAGGCGCTGCGCCGCCAATTCATCCGCGCGATCAACACCGCGGCCGCCGGCTACGACGCGATGCTGATGCCCACCACGCCCGACATCGCGCCGCCGATCGCCGAGGTGCTGAAGGACGACGACACCTACTATCGCATCAACGGCCGCATGCTGCGCAACCCGTCTGTCGTGAACCTGTTCGATGGCTGCGCGCTCTCGGTGCCCTGCCACGAGACGGGCGCCGCGCCGGTCGGCCTGATGGTGGCCGGCATCGGCAACACCGATCACCGGCTGCTGGCAGTGGGCGCGGCGGTGGAGGCCGTGGTGACGCCGCGGCGCGGCATCAACAGCTGACGCACGCTCAGCTGTTGCGCCCTTTGGAAACCAGGCGAATGCCCGGCATCAGCTCGGCCGCGAGTTCCGGGCGTTCCAGCGCGTAGTCGAGGTTCATGCGCGCGATCTCGACGTGCTCTTCGCCCAGCGCCTGCGCGCGCGAACCCTGCCCGCGCTCGATGGCCTGCACGATCGCATGGTGCGTGCGGTGCGCCTGCCGCATCCACTGCTGGCCTTCTTCCATCGACGACTGCATCGGCAGCATCGCGCTGGGCGCGGCGAAGGGCTGTCCGCCGAGCATGTCCATCACCCGCTTGAGCGCGAGGTTGCCGCAGCCTTCGACGATCAGCTTGTGGAAGCGGTCGTTCATCTCGACGTAGGCCGCGTAGTCGTCGAGCTCCATGCTGGGCTTGTTCACCGCCTTGTCGCCGGCGTCCAGGCACTCTTTCAGGTCGCGCAGCAGCTGGCGCGGCGCACCGTCTTCGGCCAGCAGGCGCGCCGCAAAGCCTTCGATCACCCCGCGGACGCGGATGGCGTCGGCCACTTCCTGCGAGGTGAAGCGGCGCATCTGGTAGCCGCCACTGGGCGACTGCTCGATCAGGCCTTCGTGCTCGAGGCTGGCCAGCGCCAGGCGCACGGGGGTGCGCGAGGCTTCGAGCTTCTCGGCGATCGGAATCTCGGCCAGCCGCTCTCCGGGCACGAATTCGCCCTTGAGGATCATGTCGCGCAACTGCACGAGCACGCGGGATTGTTGGGAGTCCATCAGAGAGGAGGCGCCAGGAGGAGGAATGAGCGGATTCTAGGAGACGGGGCCACCACTGCACGCAGCATATTTATCCTGGCTCAGTTGTTGCATGCATTCCTCCATAACAAGTGTCAAAAACACACGTCACACTCCGTATTTACCCGAATCTCAAGGCCAAGGAGCCCCGAATCGGGGCGAAATTACAGATGAAAGTTTGACCGGGACCGAGGATCGCCAAGACAATGCATACAACTGCATGCAATGTCCGCAGACCTCTTCCTCAAGCACCCACGATGGAGCCCGCACGATGATCAGCGCCGAACAGAATGATTTCATCACCCGCGTCGGACCCGGCGCTCCCGCCGGCAAGCTGCTGCGACGCTACTGGCAGCCGGTGGCCCTGGCCGACGAACTGGCGGGCCCGCGCCCGGTCAAGCCCGTCAAGCTCATGGGCCAGGACTTCGTCCTGTTCCGCGACGAGAACGGCCAGCTCGGCATGCTCGACCGCGACTGCCCACACCGCGGCGCCGACCTCGCCTTCGGCCGGCTGGAGAACGGCGGCCTGCGCTGCGCCTTCCACGGCTGGCTGTTCGACGCCAAGGGCAACTGCCTCGAAACCCCCGCCGAACCCGCCACCAGCAAGCTGTGCAGCCGCATCAAGCAGTCGGCCTACCCGGTGGTCGAGAAGAGCGGCGTGGTGTTCGCATACATCGGCGAGGGCGAGCCCCCGGCCTTCCCCGAGTTCGACTGCTTCGTCGCGCCCGACAGCCACACCTTCGCGTTCAAGGGCCTCTTTGAATGCAACTGGCTGCAGGCGCTCGAAGTGGGCATCGACCCGGCGCACGCCTCGTACCTGCACCGCTTCTTCGAGGATGCCGACACCTCCGAGAGCTACGGCAAGCAGTTCCGCGGCGCCTCGGCCGACTCCGACATGCCGATCACCAAGGTGCTGCGCGAGTACGACCGGCCCGACATCAGCGTCGAGCCCACCGACTACGGCTTCCGCCTGAAGGCGCTGCGCAGGCTCTCCGAAGAAACCACCCACGTGCGCGTGACCAACGTGGTGTTCCCGCAGGCCTTCGTGATCCCGATGAGCGCCGAGATGACCATCTCGCAATGGCATGTGCCGGTCGACGACACGCACTGCTACTGGTACGCGATCTTCACGAGCTTCACCGGCCCGGTCGACAAAGCGCAGATGCGCGACCAGCGCCTGAAGCTCTACGAACTGCCCGACTACACCTCGCGCAAGAACAAGCGCAACAACTACGGCTACAGCGTCGACGAGCAGTTGACCGGAACCTACACCGGCATGGGCGACGACATCAACGTGCACGACCAGTGGGCGGTGGAATCGCAGGGCGCCATCCAGGACCGCACGCGTGAGCATCTGGGCAGCACCGACAAGGGCATCATTGCCTACCGCCGCGTGCTGGTGAAAGCCATCGAGGCCACGCTGGCCGGCGAGAGCGCGCCGATGCTGATCGACGCCGCGCAGGCGAGCGCAATGACCGGGCCACCGTCCATCGACGGCATCGGCAACGTCACCGACGAAGCGGCCACCGAGACCTACTGGCAGGAAGCCGACCGCGCGCGCCGCCTGAAGTCCGACTGGGCCTCCGCACGGCTCGCTGCCTGAGCACGCGCCATGAGCAGCAACAACACCAACACATTCGTCGACCGCTTCGGTCTCTGGTCCGACGACCAGCATGCGCAGGCCCGCGAGCTGGTGCGCCGCATCGACAGCGGCGAGGTGGATCTCGTCCGCTTCGCCTGGCCCGACCAGCACGGCCTGCTGCGCGGCAAGACGTTGGTCGCCGGCGAGGCGCGTTCGGCCCTGTGGGAAGGCGTGAACCTCACCTCCACGCTGCTGGCCAAGGACACCTCGCACAAGACCGTGTTCCCGGTGTTCACCACGAACGGCGGCTTCGCCATCGAAGGCCTGCAGGGCGGCGCGGACTTCACCATCGTGGCCGACCCCGCCACCTTCAAGGTGCTGCCCTGGGCGCCGCGCACCGGGTGGATCTTGTGCGATGCCTATATGGCGGACGGCAAGCCCTGCCCTTTCGCGACGCGGCAGATCCTGCAGCGCGCGGTACGGCAGCTCGACGAACTGGGGCTCGACTTCATCGCCGGCCTCGAAGTGGAATTCCACGTCTTCAAGCTCGAGGATGCGCGCATGGGCCTGGCGGATTCGGGTCAGCCCGGCGAACCGCCGCGCGTGTCGCTGCTCTCGCACGGCCACCAGTACCTGACCGAGCTGCGCTACGACCGCGTCGACGAACTGATGGAGCTGCTGCGCTCGAACCTCGTCGCGCTCGGCCTGCCGCTGCGCTCGCTCGAGATCGAGTTCGGCCCGAGCCAGTTCGAGCTGACCTTCGGCCCCACCGCGGGCGTCGTGCCGGCCGACACCATGGTGCTGCTGCGCAGCGCCATCAAGCAGATCTGCCAGCGCAACGGGCTGCACGCCACCTTCATGTGCCGGCCGAAGATTCCGAACGTGATGTCGAGCGGCTGGCATCTGCACCAGTCGCTGCGGCGCAAGAGCGACGGCGTCAACGCCTTCATGCCCGAGGCCGGCGGCCGGGCGCTCAGCGAGATCGGCATGCACTACCTCGGCGGCCTGAAGGCGCACGCCTGCGGCGCGGCTGCATTGGCGAGCCCCACGATCAACGGCTACCGGCGCTACCGCCCCTTCTCGCTCGCGCCCGACCGCGCGATCTGGGCCAGGGACAACCGCGGCGCGATGCTGCGCGTGCTCGGCGGCGTGGGCCAGAGCGCCTCGCGCATCGAGAACCGCGTGGGCGAGCCGACGGCCAATCCGTACCTCTACCTCGCATCGCAGCTGTTCTCGGGGCTCGACGGCATCCGCAACAGGATCGACCCGGGCGCGTCGGCCGACGCGCCGTACGAAACGCCGGCCGAGCAGTTGCCGCGTTCGTTGAGCGACGCCCTCGCCTGCCTGCGCAAGGACGAGATGCTCAACACGCAGATGAGCAAGGTCTTCGTCGACTACCTCTGCCACATCAAGGAAGCGGAAATCGCCCGCTTCAACCTCGAAGTCAGCGAGTGGGAACACCGCGAGTACTTCGACATGTTTTGAACCCCATGCCCACGATCCACTACATCCTCAAGGACGGCACCACGCGCGAGGTCGACGCCAAGATCGGCGCCAGCGTGATGGAGACCGCCATCCGCGGCAACGTCCGCGGCATCGACGCCGAATGCGGCGGCTGCTGCTCCTGCGCCACCTGCCACGTCTACGTGGACGACGCCTTCGCCGGCCTGCTGCCGCCGCCCGACGACATGGAGAGTGCATTGCTCGACGCCGTCGCGTCCGAGCGTCTGCCCAACTCGCGGCTCAGTTGCCAGCTCAGCGTGACGGCTGCCTTCGATGGCCTCACGGTGCGTGTGCCCGACACCCAGGTCTGACCGGGTCTCTGGCACCATCGGTCACCTTAGAACATTCGGTTACATGACAGCAGTGCCCGCGACCGGGCGCATCCACTCCACCTGAAAGGCGTTTTTCCATGACGACGAAGAGAACCGTTCTCTCGACCCTCTTGCTCGCCGGCTTCGGCATGCTGGGCACCGTGGCCGCGCAGGCGGCCGACGAGCCGCTGCGCATCGGCCTCATTGCCACCTACTCCGGCCCGTACGCCGACTACGGCCGCCAGTTCGACGCCGGCATTGCGCTGTACCTGAAGGAGCACGGCGGCAAGGTGGGCGGGCGCACCGTCGAGGTCATCAAGAAGGACACCGCCGGCCCCGCGCCCGACGCCGCCAAGCGCATCGCGCAGGAACTGATCGTGCGCGACAAGGTGAGCATCCTCACCGGCCTGGACTTCAGCCCCAACGCGTACGCCGTGGGCGCCATCGCCACGCAGGCCAAGATCCCGACCATCGTGATGAACGCGGCATCATCGGCCATCACCAACAGCTCGCCCTACATCGCACGGCTGTCGTTCACCGTGCAGCAGGTCACCGACCCGATGGCGCGCTTCATGCTGAAGGAAGGCATCAAGGACGCCTACACCGTGGTCGCCGACTACGCCTCGGGCGTCGATGCCGAAACCGCCTTCAAGAAGACCTTCACCGCCGGCGGCGGCAAGGTCTCGGGCGAAGTGCGCACGCCGATGAACAATCCCGACTTCTCGGCCTACGTACAGCGCATCAAGGACGCCAAGCCCCAGGCCGTGTTCTTCTTCTTCCCCTCGGGCGTGATGCCGCCGGCCTTCCTCAAGGTGTGGAAGGAACGCGGCATGGAGCAGGCCGGCATCAAGCTCTACGCCACCGGCGAAGCCACCGACGACAGCTACCTCGACGCCACCGGCGACGTGGCGCTGGGCCTGGTCACCAGCCACCACTATTCCTTCGCGCACCCTTCGCCGAAGAACCAGAAGTTCGTGAAGGACTTTGCCGCCGACAACGGCGCCAAGCTGCGCCCGAGCTACTTCGCCGTGACCGCCTACGACGCCATGGCCGCGATCGACCTGACGCTCGCCAAGACCAAGGGCGACGCCGGCGGCGACAAGTTCATGGACGCGCTGCGGGGCCTGCGCTTCGAGAGCCCGCGCGGCCCGATCGAGATCGACCCGCTCACGCGCGACATCGTGCAGACCGTCTACATCCGCAAGACCGAGCGCGTGAACGGCCAGCTGGTGAACGTGGAGTTCGACAAGTTCGACCGCGTGAAGGACCCTGCCAAGGAAAGCTCGAACTGACCGGGCCGGCGCTTCGGCACGCAGCAGCAACAGGAGGCCCATGGGCATCGTGATCTTCGACGGGGTGGCCTACGGCATGCTCCTGTTCCTCATCGGCGTGGGCCTGTCCATCACGATGGGGCTCATGAATTTCGTCAACCTCGCGCACGGCAGTTTCGCGATGGTGGGCGGCTACGCGGCGAGCGTGCTGATGAACCAGTGGGGCATCGGCTTCGGTCTGTCGCTCGCCGCGGCCTTCGTGGCGGCGGCGCTGGTGGGCGCGGCGCTGGAGTTCGTGTTCTACCGGCGCCTGTACCGTGCGCATCCGCTCGACCAGGTGCTGCTGTCGATCGGTGTGGTGTTCGTGTCGATCGCGGCCTTCACGTATGTCTTCGGTCCGACGATGCAGCCCTTCACGCTGCCGCCGGCGCTCGACGGGCAGGTCTCGCTGGGCGGCCTCGAAGTGGGCCGCTATCGCCTCTTCCTGATCGTCTGCGGCGTGGCCGTACTGACCGCGCTGCTGCTCGGCCTGGGCAAGACGCGCTACGGCGCGATGGTGCGCGCAGCGGTCGACAACCAGCGCGTGGCGGGCGGCACCGGCATCCACGTGCAGCGCCTGTTCTTCCTGACCTTCTCGCTGGGCTGCGGCCTCGCGGGCCTGGGCGGCGCGCTGAGCCTGGGCATGCTGGGGCTGGAGCCGTCGTTTCCGCTCAAGTACCTCGTCTACTTCCTGATGGTGGTGTGCGTGGGCGGCGCGGGCACGGTCACCGGGCCGTTCGTCGCGGCGCTGCTGGTCGGCATCGTCGACGTGGCGGGCAAGTACTACTGGCCCGAGGCGGGCGCTTTTCTCATCTACGTTTTCATGATCGTCATGCTGCTGGTGCGGCCGAACGGCATCGTCGCGAAGAAGGGGCTCGCATGAAGGCCCTCACTGTCTCGCCCGTGCAGTTGCGCATCGCCGAAATCGCTTTCTGGCTGGCACTCGCGTCGAGCTTCTTCCTGCTGCCCGACAAGCTCACGCTGATGAGCCAGGTCATGATCTTCGGGCTGTTCGCGGTGTCGCTCGACATGGCGCTCGGCTACGCGGGCATCCTCACCGTCGGCCATGCGGCCTTCTTCGGCGCGGGCGCCTATGCGGCCGGCCTGCTCGCCAGGTACGGCTGGAGCGAGCCCTTCACCGGCCTCGCATTCGCGCTCGTCGTCAGCGGCCTGCTGGGCTACGCGCTGAGCTACCTGGTGGTGCGCGGCGCCGACCTCACACGGCTGATGATCACCATCGGCGTGTGCGTGCTGCTGTTCGAGGTGGCCAACCGGCTCTCGGGCATCACCGGCGGCACCGATGGCCTGCAGGGCGTGGTCATCGCGCCGGTGCTCGGCTTCTTCGAGTTCGATCTCTACGGCAAGACCGCGTTCGGCTACGCCTTCGGCGTGGTGCTCGCGATGTTCCTGCTGGTGCGGCTGGTGCTTCGCTCGCCCTTCGGCCTGGCGCTGCGCGGCATTCACGACAGCCGCAAACGCATGCTCGCCATCGGCTCGCCGGTCGATGCGCGGCTGCGCATGGCCTATGCCTTCTCGGCTGCGGTGGCCGGCGTGGCAGGCGCGCTGCTCGCGCAGACCACGCAGTTCGTCGGCATCGAGTCGATCGGCTTCAACCGCTCGGCCGAAGTGCTGATCATCCTGGTGCTCGGCGGCACGGGGCGGCTGTACGGCGGCATGATCGGTGCCATCGTCTACATGCTGGTGCACGACGGGTTTGCGGACATGAATCCGCAGTACTGGATGTTCTGGCTCGGCATCTTCCTGATCGCGGCGGTCATGCTGGGGCGCGGCGGCATCATGGGTGCGTTGTCGCGCTTCGTGCGGATGGGGAAGGTGCGATGAGCACGGCCACCACCCACACGCTGCGCACGCAGGGCCTCGGCATCCGCTTCGGCGCCTTCCAGGCGGTGAGCGAAGTGAACCTCTCGCTCGAACCCGGCGCGCGACAAGCGCTGATCGGCCCCAACGGGGCCGGCAAGACCACGCTGATCAACCTGCTGACCGGCGTCTTCAAACCCACGAGCGGATCGATCCACATGGGCGACCGCGACATCACGCGCCTTTCGGGCGACAAGCGCGCCCGCATGGGTCTCGCGCGCACCTTCCAGATCAACACGCTGTTCCCGAGCCTCACGCCGCTGCTGTCGGTGGTGCTCGCGATCAGCGAGCGCGAAGGGCTGGGCGCCACCTGGTGGCGGCCGCTCAAGGGCTGCACGACAGTGTTCGACGAGGCGCATGCGCTGCTCGCCACGCTGAAGCTCGACAGCCTCGCCGACGTGCCGGTGGCCGAGCTGGCCTACGGCAAGCAGCGGCTGCTGGAGATCGCACTGGCGCTCGCAGCCAAGCCCCGCATCCTCTTGCTCGACGAGCCCGCTGCCGGTGTGCCCGAAGACGAGAGCGGCGAGCTCTTCGAAGCCATCGCCGCGCTGCCGGACGACATCAGCGTGCTCTTCATCGAGCATGACATGAAGCTCGTCTTCCGCTTCTCGCGCCGCATCTCGGTGCTGGTGGGCGGCCGCATCCTCACCGAAGGCACGCCCGCCCAAATCGGCGTCGACCCGCGCGTGCGCGAAGTGTATTTGGGGAGTTCGCACCACCATGCCTGAAGTGCTCGCCTTCGACCACGTCACCGCCGGCTACGGCAACGCCGTCGTGCTCGACCGACTCGACTTTTCCCTGCAGCAGGGCGAAAGCCTCGCCATCCTCGGGCGCAACGGCGTGGGCAAGACCACGCTGCTCGAAACGCTGATGGGCAACACCCGCGTGATGCAGGGCGCGATCCGCTGGCAGGGCGCCGACATCACGCGCTGGCCCTCGCACCAGCGTGTGCGCGCGGGCCTGGGCTGGGTGCCGCAGGAGCGCGAGGTGTTCCCCTCGCTCACCGTGGAAGAAAACCTCACGGTGATCGCGCGGCTGGGTGGCTGGAACCTGAAGCGCGTCTACGACTTCTTCCCGCGCCTGCGCGAGCGACGCAGCAACTACGGCAACCAGCTCTCGGGCGGCGAGCAGCAGATGCTGGCCATCGGCCGTGCGTTGATGACCAACCCCAAGCTCTTGCTGCTCGACGAGCCGATGGAAGGCCTCGCGCCGATCATCGTGGAAGAGCTGGCCGCCGCGATCCGCCGGCTGTGCGAATCGGAAGGCCTGGCGTCGATCGTGGTCGAGCAGCACCCGGTGCTGGCGCTGGAGATGACGCATCGCGCGATCGTGCTGGAGCGTGGCACCGTGGTGCACGCCGGCCCGAGCGCGGGGCTCGCGGCCGACAAGGGGCTGCTCGAAGGGCTGCTGGGCGTGGGGATCGCCGAGGATCTGGCGAGCTGAACGACGGGCCCGGTGTCAGGCCGCGGCCTCCTGCTTCAAGCGCTTCGCGCAGACCGTGAACCGCCATGCGGCCAGGCAGGCGGCCACGAAGCTCAGGGCCCACGAAATGCACAGGTACGCGTACATGATGAAGGCCAGCCCGATCTGCAATACGGACTTCCAGAACGAGGTGCCCTCGCCGACGATGTAGAACTCCGCGAGGGCGTGGACACCCCACCACACAGCCAGCGGCAGCGCCGCCACGCACAGCCCGTAGACAAGGCTTGCAGCCAGCGGCCCCACGCGCCGTTGCGCGACGGCCCGGTAGCCGACCTGAAAGAGGACGACGCTCAGCACCACAGGGGCGGCCAGGCCGAAGGAGATGCAGAAGTCGAGGACCATGCCTGCACTGTAAGGGCGCACCTCCTGAAAACGACCCGGCGTCCACCGAAGTACCCATGCACGCTACCGCGAGCCACGGCTCGCGGTACGAACCCGGATCAGCTCAGCATCTGCCCACGGCTGCCGATCACCGCCACGTCCACGAACTGCCCGCCTTCGCGGTTCGTGCGGCCGTAGTTGATCTTCACCCCGCCCAGATCGAAGTTCTCGATGCTGGCCATCCCCGCCAGCACCGAGGCGCGCGTGGGCGCACCGCCGGCGCGGCGCAGGCCTTCGGCGAGCACGGCGGCGTTCATGTAGCCCTCCAGGCTCGTGAGCGAGAAATCCTTGGTGCCATTGGCCACCATGTCGGCCTGGTAGCGACGCACGATCTCGAACTTGGTCGAGTACGGCGAAGGCACCACGATCACGAAGCCCAGGCCGCGCGCGAGGTCGCCCATGGCAGAGAGCGCGCTGGCCGTGATCGAAAGGCCGTAGGCGGAGCTGTTGCCCCCGGCATCGCGCAGCGCCTTCATGAAGACCGGCGCCGTGCCGGCCAGGCCGATGATCACGACCTGCGGCTTGGCCTTGGCGATGGCTTCGGCCGCGGGGCCTACTTCCATGCTGGTGGTGTTGGGCGTGGTCGCGATGACAGCCGGCTCCAGCTTGGCCTTGGCCAGCGCGGCCTTGAAGGCCGCCAGCACCGACTGGCCCAGCGGATCGTTCGAATGCACGAGGCCGATGCGGCTCTGGCCCAACACGGCCGCCGTGCTGACGAGCTTGTCGACTTCCTGGTCGTAGTTGACGCGCACCCAGAAGGTGTTGGGCGAGGTCTTCTTGCGCAGCGAGATGGTGCCGGTGATCGGGCCGACCACGGCCATGCCGGGCACGGCGTCCATCACTTCCGACGTCTGGCGGGTGCCGAGCGGATGCACCAGCGCGAGCACCGAGCTGTCCTTTTCGAAGGCCAGCGCATTGGCCTTGGCCACCTCGGGCTTGAAGGTGTCGTCGGCCATGACGAGTTCGACCTTGGAGCCGTTGATGCCGCCCGCCTTGTTGAGCGCATTGAAGAAGGCGCTCGACCCCTGGAGGAGCCCCTGGCCGTTGGCCTTCTCGACGCTGCTGTTGTCGAAGGTGGTCCCGATGCGGATCGACCGGCCCTGCGCAATGGCCGGCATGCCCAGGCCTGCGGCAGCGGTTGCGGCCAGGCCGGTCAGCACACGGCGACGGCTGGTGGTGGGCGGCGCAATCGACACGCGCGGCTCGGGAACGGTCATGGTCAAAGTCTCCAGAAGTCGGTGACAAAAATTCACATTTCAACGAGAAATGTAATGCACGTCGCCTTTTCGGAGATGACAACCGGCGGCCGCCGGTCGGCGGGCTACAACAGTTCTTCGCCCACGATGGGCAGCAGCAGCCAGTTCTTGAAGCGCAGCCAGAGGAATTCGCCCGGCTCGTCCTCGTGGACGATGTCGCCGCCGGCGTCGTCGTATTCCAGCCACTGCACGCGCCGGCCGTTGGGTCCGAGCCGCAGCCGGTAGCCGAGGTTGACGCGGTCGCCCGTCATGAGCTTGTTGTAGTCGCCCACGAGCTCGGGGCTGTCGATGACCAGGCCCATTTCCGTGTTCACGGCGGCCGAGCGGTGGTCGAGGTTCATCGAGCCGACGAAGAAGCGCTCGTCGTCGATCACCGCGAGCTTGGCGTGCAGCCGGCTGATCGACTTGCCGAAGTCGCCGAAGCGGCCCGAGCGTCCGCTCAGGGTGGGTGCGATCTCGTAGATGGTGACGCCGATCTTCAGCATGTCGGCGCGGTAGCGCTCGTAGCCCGCATAGGCCAGCGGCTCGTCGGTGGCGCCCAGCGAATTGGTGACCACGGTGATGCGCCCGCCCTGCTCGATGGCCTTCTTCATCATCGCCATGCCGTGCGCGCCGGGAATGAAGTACGGCGATCCGATCTTGACGTCGCGCTTCGCCGAGTTGATGACGCTGAGCGCGCCCTCCGTGACGCTGCCCGCGTAGGCCGCGTCGGCCTTGCGCGTGATCTTCTCGGGGTCGTCGACGAACAGCGTGAACGGCGCCCAGTAGCGGTCGATCTTGCCGGTGGTGAGCTGCTCGCCGACCGGCGATTTGTTCAGGACGTCGCGCTGGCGGATCTGCACGTCGGGCACCGCCGTGCGCGCCATCGCGTCGAAGCGCTTCTGCGCTTCCTCCACCGGCATGCGCAGCGGCGCGATGCTTTCGATGGGCCGCACGTGCTCGCTGTTCCAGTAGCGGTCGAAGCCCTCGGACATCTGGCGCACGACCGGCCCGCTCGACAGCACATCCATGTCGATGAAGTTCGCCGCCGTGCTGCGCATGAAGTATTCGTTGGCGATGTTGCGGCCGCCCGACACGGCAAAGCTGTTGTCGGCCACCAGCAGCTTGTTGTGCATGCGGTGGTTGATGCGGCCGAAATCGGTGAGCGAGAACAACAGCCGCGCGGTCAGCGAGTTGGCGCGCGAGGGCAGCGGATTGAACAGCCGCACCTCGATGTTCGGAAAGGCGGAGAGCGTGCTGAACACCTCGTCCTCGCCGGCCGTGTAGAGGTCGTCCACCAGCAGGCGAACCCGCACGCCGCGTGCCGCGGCCTCGCGCAGCTCCTTCAGGAACAGCAGGCCGACGTCGTCCTTGTGGATCAGGTAGTACTGGACGTCGAGCGACTTCTCGGCGTGCCGCGCGAGCGAAATGCGGGCATCGAAGGCGAAGGCAGCCTCGGGCAGCAGCCGGAAACCCGACAGCGCGGTGGACCCGCCCGGCGTGCCCGCGACCGCGAGCTGGCCCAGTTCGGTGCCCGCCACGTCGGTGATGGCCGTCACGACCGGTCGCGGCTGTGGCGGCGGCAGGCTCACGCAACCGGCCAGCCAGGCGGCGGCCACGACGCTCCACGCCAGAGCGGCGAATCTGCGGACGAAGAGGGAGGCTCCCATGGCCCGAACTGTAGCCTGCGGCAGGCCCGAGCGGAGCCCTATGATCGCGCCCACAAAAGGAAAAAAAGCGTGCTCAACGGCTTGTGGCTCGGTTTCTTCGGGATGGCGGCGCTCGCGGCGCTGGGACGGTGGCTCATCGGCGGCGACCCGACCGTGTTCGCGGCGCTGGTCGAAAGCCTGTTCGCGATGGCGCGGCTCGCCGTCGAGGTGATGGTGCTGCTGTTCGGCACGCTCACGCTGTGGCTGGGCTTCCTGCGCATCGCCGAGGCGGCGGGGCTGGTCGGCTGGCTCGCGCGGCTGCTCGGTCCGCTGTTCCGGCGGCTCATGCCCGGCGTGCCCGCGGGCCATCCGGCGCTCGGCCTGATCACGATGAATTTCGCCGCCAACGCACTCGGGCTCGACAACGCCGCCACGCCCATCGGCCTCAAGGCCATGCGCGAGCTGCAGCGGCTGAACCCCGACCCGCTGACCGCCACCAACGCGCAGATTCTTTTCCTGGTGCTCAATGCCTCGTCGCTGACGCTGCTGCCCGTCACCATCTTCATGTACCGCGCGCAGCAGGGCGCGCACGACCCGACGATGGTGTTCCTGCCGATCCTGCTGGCGACCAGCGCGTCGACGCTGGTCGGGCTGCTGTCGGTGGCCGTGGCGCAGCGCCTGCGGCTGTGGGACCCGGTGGTGCTGGCCTATCTGATCCCCGGCGCGCTGCTGCTCGGCGGCTTCATGGCGCTGTTGGGCACGCTGTCGGCGGCGGCCATCGCCTCGCTCTCGTCGCTGATGGGCAACCTCGCGCTGTTCGGCGTGATCATCGTGTTCCTGCTGGCCGGCGCGATCCGGCGCGTCAAGGTGTACGAATGCTTCATCGAGGGTGCGAAGGAAGGCTTCGACATCGCGAAGAACCTGCTGCCGTACCTCGTCGCCATGCTCTGCGCGATCGGCGTGCTGCGGGCGTCGGGCGCGCTCGACTTCGTGCTCGGCGGCCTGCGCTGGCTGGTGAACACGGGCGGCTGGGATGCGCGCTTCGTCGACGCCATGCCCACCGCGCTGGTCAAGCCCTTCTCGGGCAGCGCGGCACGCGCGATGCTGATCGAGACCATGAAGACCCAGGGCGTTGACAGCTTCCCCGCGCTGGTGGCCGCCACCATCCAGGGGAGCACCGAGACCACCTTTTACGTGCTTGCCGTGTATTTCGGTGCGGTCGGCATCCAGCGCACGCGGCACACGGTGTCGTGCGCGCTGCTGGCCGAGCTGGCTGGTGTTGTCGCAGCGATTGCCGTCTGCTACTGGTTCTTTGGCTAGGACCGGACTTGTTCCCAGGCTTCGGGTCGTTCAGGGCGCGCTCACGCCGACGGTGTGATCGCTCAGAGCACTGGTTGATCGGCCGCAAACCAGCAGCGTGCCCTCGTGCACAGGGCACCGGGTGCTCCCCGCAGCGAAATAAAGGAGGAGCGAAGCGGGGGACATTCGCGGAGGGGAGCACCCGGTGGCCTGTGCACGCGCCCCGAACAAATGCCCCCCGAACACTCACTTCCGCGGCTCGACAACAGGAAACATAGGCTCGAAGGTATCGAGCATCGACAGCAGCTCCCCGAGCTTCGCGCGGTCGCCGTCGATCTTCACCTGCCCCGACTGGACCGCCTCGGGAAAGGTCGTCTGCTTGAGCGTGATCGCATCGAGCGTCGCACGGCTCAGCGTCACGGTGGCATCCGCACCGGTCGCCTGCAAGTCCTTCACATGCGTGAGCGCCGAGTTCTCCAGCGTCAGCACGAACTTCTGGTTCGAATCGGTGAAGTTCCAGTTGATGACCATCGTCTTGCCCTCGGCCTTGGCCGCATCGAGCCGCACGCCGAGGAAATCGAAGAACAGGTCGTTGCTCACCGCTTTCAGCGTGTCGGCGTTCGAACTGCTGCCGCCCGGAATCTTCGGCACGCCGTTGCGCAGCTCCATCGCGCCGACCAGGTAGGCGCTGCGCCAGGTGCCGGCCTCCGACTGGTAGCCCAGCTGTTCGAGCGCATCGGCGCCGAGTTCGCGTGCCGCGCGGTTCGTGGGGTCGGCGTAGACGACCTGGCTCATCGCGCTCGCCACCCAGCGGTATTCGCCCTTCCTGAAATCCTCCCGGGCACGCGCGAGCACCGCGTCGGCCCCGCCCATGTACTGCACCGTCTTCTTCGCGGAGTCCACCGGCGGCAGCGGATTCAGGTTGGCGGGGTTGGCGTCGTACCAGCCCAGGTACTTCTGGTAGACCGCACGGGCGTTGTGCCGCAGCGTGCCGTAGTAGCCGCGCGCCGACCACGCCTGCTCCAGGCTCGCGGGCATGCGCAGCGTCTCGGCGATATCGGCCGCGGTGTAGCCCTGGTTGAGCAGGCGCAGCGACTGGTCGTTGATGAACTTGTACATGTCGCGCTGCTTCTTCAGCAGGTCGGCGATGCGCTCGCGCCCGGTGGTCGGCCAGTGGTGCTGAGCGATCAGCACGTCCGTCTTGTCGCCGAAGGCCACGCGCGCCTGGTCGATGTACTTGGCCCACAGGTTGCCGTCGCGCACCTCGGCGCCGCGGATCGTGTAGAGGTTGTGCATGGTGTGCGTCACGTCCTCGGCCATGTTGAGCACGCGGAACTGCGGCAGGTACATGAGCATTTCCGAGGGCGCCTCGGAGCCCGGCACCAGTTGGAACACGACCTGCACGCCGTCGATGGTGCGCTCCTCGGTGGTCTTGTCGATGGTCGCGGTGGGCGCGATCAGCGTGATGGTGCCGCGCGCCAGCGCCTTGCCCAGGCCGGTGTCGACCTGGCCGCGCGCGCCCGGCGGCAGCAGCGAGCCGAACTGGTACTGCGAGCGCCGGCTCATCGCATTGCCCGCGAGGATGTTCTCGGCCACCGCGGTTTCCATGAAGCCCGAGGGCGCAATCACCTGCACCTTGCCCGCGACGACGTCGGCCTCGCTGACCACGCCCTTCACCCCGCCGAAATGGTCGGCATGGCCGTGCGTGTAGATCACGGTGCCGACCGGCTTCTTCGGGCGATGCTGGTAGTACAGCTCGAGCGCGGCGCGCGCCGTCTCGGCGGTGAGCAGCGGGTCGATGACGATCAGCGAGCTGTCGCCCTCGACGAGGGTCATGTTCGCGATGTCGAAGCCGCGCACCTGGTAGACGCGGTCGGTCACCTTGAAGAGACCATGAATGGCATTGAGCTGCGCCTGGCGCCACAGGCTCGGGTTGACCGTGTCCGCGGCGTCGTTCGCCTTCAGGAAGTCATAGGGCTTCATGCTCCAGGCCGGGCGCGGGCCGGCGCCGGGCACCAGCGCATCGGGCACCGTGCCGATGAAGCCGCGCATCGCATCCTCGAAATCCTGCCGATCGGCAAAAGGCAGCGTCTTCGCCATGTCGGCGTTGGCTTTCAGCGTGGCGGGCTCGGGCGCCTTGGGTGCAATCTGCGCCATGGCCGGTGCGCCGCCGAGCGCGCAGGCCAGGGCGACGAGGGCGACGGAGAAGGAAGAAGGGTTCATCGGTGTCTCTTTGTCTTCGGTGGAGCAGGAACAACCGCCGATTCTCCGAAGCACAGGAACCACTGGCAAATGCAAAATATGAGCTTTCTTTTTAACTGAAACGCAAAATGCAGTTGCGCCAGCTCCAGCACCTCGTCGCCCTCGCCGAGCAAGGCAGCTTCGGCCGTGCCGCGCAGGCCGTGCACCTGTCGCAGCCCGCGCTCTCGCGCAGCATCGACACCCTCGAAGACAACCTGCAGGCCCGCCTGGTCGACCGGGCCTACGGCACCGTGCGCTTCACGCAGGCGGGCGAACTGGTGCTCGCGCGCGCCCGCGAACTCATCGCGGATGCGCAGCAGATCCAGCGCGACGTGCTGCAGCTCGAAGGCCTCGCCATCGGCAGCCTGGCCGTGGGGCTCGGCCCCTTCGCCGCCAGCACGCTCGGGCGCATCGCGCTGTCCTTGATGACCCAGCGCCATCCGCAATTGCTCATGCGCATGGAAGTGGCGGACACCGCCACGCTCAGCGAGCGCCTGCACCGGCGGCAGCTGGACCTGTTCATTGCCGACACGCGCGACCTGATGAAGAAGCAGCCCGGTCTGAAGCTGGTGCGCCTGCCCGACCTGCCGGTCTCGTTCTTCGTGCAGCCGAAGCACCCGCTGCGCCGGCTGAAGCAGGTGACGCTGGAACAGGCCATGGACTATCCCGTGGCCGGTCCGAACCTTCCCGCCGAGGTGGCCGCGCATTTCGACCGCCAGATCGGGCGCGGCGACCGCGGCGTGTTCAACGTGACCTGCGACGACGCAGGCACCCTGCGCCACCTCGCCCTGAGCGCCAACGCAGTGATCCTCGCACCCCATGCGCCGGCCCTGAACACCGACACGGACGCGCTCGTGCCCCTGCCGATCGCCGGCCTCGCGCGCATGCAGACGCACTACAGCCTGGTGACGCTCGCGGGCCGCACGCCCTCGGCCGCCGCCACCGTCTATACCCGCCTCGTGACGGAGTTGATGAGCCCGGCCAAGCAGCCCGCCGGGCGCTGAGCCAGAATAGTCCTCCTGCCGACCACCGCCCAGCCTCTTCCGTGACCACTCCCCGACGGGCCAAGCCGCCCACTTTTTCGCCCGACGAGTTCCGGGAAGCGCTCGGCATGTTCGCCACCGGCGTGACCATCGTCACCACGCGCGCGGCCGACGGCACACTGGTCGGCCTGACCGCCAATTCCTTCAATTCGGTGTCGCTCGCACCGCCGCTGGTGCTGTGGAGCCTGGCGCGCGCGGCAGGCTCCATGCCCGCACTCAGCACCGGCTCGCACTACACCGTGAACATCCTGGCCGCGAACCAGAAGAAGCTGGCCGAGCGCTTCGCCACCAAGGACATCGATCGCTGGGCCGAGGTGGAATTCACCGAAGGCCTCGGCGGCGCGCCGGTGCTGGTAGGCGCCGCGGCGAGCTTCGAGTGCTTCAACCGCAGCCGCTACGACGAAGGCGACCATGTGATCTTCGTCGGCGAAGTCGAGCGCTGCACCCACAACGCGGGCGCCTCGCCGCTGCTGTTCCACGGCGGGCGTTTCTACACGGAACATCCCTTGTGAAAATTCCTGCGCTCATGCCCGTCCTGCTGCTCGCTGCGCAGACCGTCATGGCGCAAGAGGCGGCGGGACCGCTCAAGCAGAACTGGTTCGACGATCCCTTCTTCCAGGTGTCCGCGGGCCTGCCGGCCTGTTCCATGCCCGAGGGGCCCTTCTACACCGCCGAGGAGCGGCGCCTGCAGACCCACTCCCGGCTGGAGCGCGGCACCAGCTGCTGGCTCGCGGGCAAATGCACCGACAGCAACGCCTACCGCTACGACAAGCCGCTCGCGCCCAAGGTGCGCGCCGCGCTGCTGGCCGTGCCGGGGGTGCGCGGCGGCAGCGTGTGGGTGATGATCCAGCGCCGCTGGGTCTACCTGCAGGGCTGCGTGCCCTCGGCCGCAGTGGCCAGGAAACTCGAGCGCGCCGCACGTGCGGTGCCCGATGTCGAAACCGTGGTGCCCGACCTGATGATCGGCACCCGAGGCAAGCCGACTTATCCGGTGGCCGGCCGATGAACAAGCAACACGAACGAGACGAATGATCCAGCGCAAGACCCACCTCGACACCCTCGCCATCGGCCTACTCATCGCGTGCTGCGCGTTCTGGGGGCTCCAGCAGATCCTGATCAAGACCACCGTGACCGAAGTGCCGCCGATGTGGCAGGCTTCGATCCGCATGATCGGCGCGACCGTGCTGCTGTGGCTGTGGTGCGTGTCGCGCGGCGTGCCGCTGTTCGAGCGCGACGGCACGCTGTGGCCCGGCTTGCTCGCGGGCCTGCTGTTCGCGGGCGAATTCGCCGGCATCTACCTCGGGCTGCAGCACACCAGCGCCTCGCGGCTCACCGTGTTCCTCTACACCGCGCCGTTCTGGGTCTCGCTGCTGCTGCCGCGCTGGGTGCCGGCGGAGCGCCTGCGCGGATTCCAGTGGCTGGGCCTGTTCATCGCCTTCTCGGGCGTGGTGCTGGCATTCAGCGAGGGCTTCAGCCACATGAGTTCGTCGCAACTGATCGGCGATGCCATGGCCCTCGCGGCCGGCATGCTGTGGGGCCTGACCACGCTGACGCTGCGCACCACGCGGCTCGCCACCGCGAGCGCCGAGAAGACGCTGTTCTACCAAGTGGCGGTGACGGCGGCCGTGTGCCCGGTGCTGTCGCTGGCGCTCGGCGAGACCTGGGGCTTCTCGTACTCGGCCTGGGCCTGGACCTCCATCGGCCTGCAGACCGTGATCGGCGCGTTCGCGAGCTACCTCACCTGGATGTGGCTGCTGCGGCACTACCCGGCGACGCAGATGTCCTCCTTCACCTTTCTCACGCCGCTCTTCGCACTGGTGTTCGGCGTGGTGCTGCTGAGCGAGCCGCTGACGCTGCAGCTGGTGGTGGCGCTCGCGGGCGTCGGCCTGGGCATCGTGCTGGTGAACCGGCGCGCCGCGGTACGACGCATGGCATGACAATGAATTTCCAGCCTGTTCTCGACGAGATCGTCGCCACACTGCGCCCGCAGCTCGGGCAGGGCGGCACCGTGGCCAGCTACATCCCCGCGTTGGCGCGCGTCGATGCGCGCCAGTTCGGCATTGCGCTGCGCACCTGCGATGGCGTGGAGGCCTCCGCAGGCGATGGCGATGTGCCGTTCTCGATCCAGAGCGTTTCGAAGCTCTTCACGCTGACGCTCGCGATGCAGCGCATGGGTGACACGCTGTGGGAACGCATCGGGCGCGAGCCCTCGGGCAACCCGTTCAACTCGCTGGTGCAACTGGAGAACGAACAGGGCAAGCCGCGCAATCCGTTCATCAATGCGGGCGCGATTGCCGTGGCCGACCGGCTCGTGAGCCAGGCCGCCGCCAACGGCGGCAGCGCGAAAGCGGACATCCTGGCGCTGATGGCCAACCTGTGCGGCGAGCCCATCGGCTTCGATGCCGAGGTGGCGCAGTCTGAAGCCGACACCGGATTCCGGAACATCGCGCTGGCGAATTTCATGAAGAGCTTCGGCAAGCTCGACAACGACGTCGGCGTGGTGCTCGACACCTACTTTCACCAATGCGCCTTGCGCATGAGTTGCCGCCAGCTCGCGCGCGCCGCGGCTTTCCTGTGCCGCGACGGGGCGCATCCGATGGATGGCGAGCCCGAGATCACCGGCGAGCGGCAGACGCGCCGCATCAATTCGCTGATGCTGACCTGCGGCACCTACGACGCCGCAGGCGACGTCGCGTTTTCCATCGGCCTGCCCTGCAAGAGCGGCGTGGGCGGCGGCATCGTGGCGGTCGTGCCCGACAAGCTCACCCTCTGCGTCTGGTCGCCTGCGCTGGACGCCACCGGCAACTCGCTGCTCGGCATGAAGGCCCTGGAGCTGTTCGTGAACCGCACGGGGCTGTCGGTTTTCTGATCAGGCGGCCATGGCCGCCGGCGCCGAGCCCAGGCATCCCATGCCCTCCAGCGACGCCTCGACCGCCTCTTCGAGCGGCGTGTGCGGCTCGCGCCCGAGGAAAGCCACCAGCTTCGCGTTGTCCATCAGCACCGGTGTCTGCCACAGGTAGCGCATCTCGCGCATTTCGCGGAAGGTGGTGACGAAGGGCGAAGCCAGCGTCAGCAGCCACCACGGGAAGGCCGTCACGCGTGGCGCGAAGCCGCTGCGCCGTGCCACCACCTGGCGGATCGCGCCGCTCATCTGCGTGCCGTCGGCGTCCCGGTGGCCGGCCATGTGGAAGCGCGCAAAGGGTTCGAGCCTGTCGCGGCGCGCCAGCAGCGCGACCATGGTGCGGGCCACGTCCGGCAGGTACGACCATTGGTGGCCGATGCCCGGGCGGCCAGGATCGCTGACGGCCTTGACGGGCCGACCCGCCTTCACCAGCCCCTGCGAGAACCAGTTGTTGCCGGCCCGCGGGCCGAAGAAGTCTCCGGCCCGCACGATCAGCACGCGGGCGCCGCTGCGGCTCGCCTCTTCGAGGTGCTGCTCCATCTCGACCCGGATGGCACCCTTGCGGGTGACCGGGTGCTGCGGCGCGTCTTCGGCGAGCAGCTGCGCAAAAGCGTCGGGGCCGAAGTTGTAGACCGTGCCGGGCAGCACGAGGGTGGCGCTCTCGGCCTTGGCGGCGGCGATGGTGTTGTCGAGCATCGGCAGCACCAGCTGCGCCCATCCGCGGTAGCCGGGCGGGTTGACCGCATGGACGATGACCGAGCAGCCCTTCGCGGCCTTCATGACGGCCTGCCGGTCCATCGCGTCGCCAGCGAACCAGGTGATGCCGTCCTTGCGGCCCTCCGTCGCGCCCCGCTTGAGCGCCCGCACCTGCCACCCTGCATCGACCAGTTGGCGGGCCACTTCACCGCCGATGCCGCCCGTCGCACCCAGAACCAGAACCGTGTCGTTGCGTGCCATGAAATGCTCCAGAACAGTGATTGATGGGTGAATTCTGGGTTTGATGGCGCTCAATTGAAATTGCCGAAGCTGATCAAGCAGCTATACATTTATGTATGACTTCGAACATCGGCTGGGAGCTCTACCGCTCATTCCTGGGCGTGCTGCGCGAGGGCTCGCTCTCCGGCGCGGCGCGCGCGCTCGGCATCACCCAGCCCACGGCCGGGCGCCATGTCGCCGCGCTCGAGGAGGCGCTGGGCGTGGTGCTCTTCACGCGCTCCCAGGTGGGCCTGATGCCCACCGAGGTGGCGCTGGCGCTGAAGACCCATGCGGAAGCCATGGAAAGCACCGCGGCGTCGCTCGAGCGTGCCGCCACCAGCCAGGGTGCGGGCGTGCGCGGCGTGGTGCGCATCTCCGCCAGCGAGGTGATCGGCGTCGAAGTGCTGCCGCCCATCGTGGCGCAGCTGCGCGAAGCGCACCCGGCCCTGAAGGTCGAGCTGGTGCTGACGAACCGCGTGCAGGACCTGCTGCGGCGCGAGGCCGACATCGCCGTGCGCATGGTGCGGCCGAAGCAGGAGCAGCTGGTCGCGCGCCGCATCGGGCAGATCGAGCTGGGCTTCCATGCACGCCGGGACTACCTCGCGCGCCACGGCACGCCGCGCCGGATGGAAGAGCTGGCAGCCCATGCGGTGATCGGCTACGACCAGCCCTCGGCCTTCGTGCGCAATGCGGGCAAGGCCTTCCAGGGCTACGGCCGCGAGGCCTTCTCGCTGCGCACCGACAGCGACCTTGCGCAGCTCGCGCTGATCCGCGCAGGCGCCGGCATCGGCATCTGCCAGGTCGGGCTTGCGCGGCGCAACGAGGCGCTGGTGCGCGTGATGCCGCGCACCTTCTCGATGAAGCTCGAGACCTGGATCACGATGCACGAGGACCTGCGCAACAGCCCGCGCTGCCGCGCCGCCTTCGATGCCCTGGTCGATGGACTGCAGGAATACATCGGCCCGCCGGCGCAGGGGAAAATGGGCCGCACACGAACATCAGCATCCGAATGACCGAAGCCACAGACTCCGACACCCTCCCCCTCCAGGAACCCCGCCTCTGGCGCGACGACCTCTGGACCGCCCGCGTGATCAAGAACGAGGAAGACGACGGCTGGGCCGTCGAGATGACCCGCCACGGCGACCCCGAACCCGCCCTGGTCGGCCCCTGGACCATGGGCCGCGACAAGAAGAACCCGAAGCCGCTCGACGGCCCCGCCTTCTCCACGCTGGTGAAGACTGCGGCCGAAGTGATCCGCCGCCACGAGCAGCAGTTGCACGCCACGCTCAACAAGAGCGTGACCGTGACCGCGCGCAACGACCAGCGCATCCGCGTGACGCTGGCCATCGTGCCCGACGAGGACAGCCCCTCGGCCACGCTCACCGCCTTCGACGACGCCGACGACTCGGAGCTCGCGAGCGTGAACGTCTCGCCCGCGTTCAGGCTCACTGCGTCGAGCGCCACCGCGTGGATCGAGTCGGACTACGCACGCCCGCGCTGAGCGCACACCCGCCCATCGAGCCCGCAATCAGCGAAATGACGTATGTGCAGCCCGCGGTGAGCTGAGAACAATCGGCTTCGACGACACGAACCCGTTGCAAGACAGACAGGCCCAAATCGGTTCAGCACCGGCTCGGGCCTTTTTTGTTTTTCTCAACCATCCTTCAGGACTTCAGGAGCAGCGTCATGCGACATGGTGATATTTCGAGCAGCAGCGATTGCGTGGGCGTCGCGGTCGTCAACTACAAGATGCCCCGCCTTCACACCAGGGCCGAGGTCCTGGACAACGCGCGAAAGATCGGCGAAATGCTGGTCGGCATGAAGAAAGGCCTGCCGGGCATGGACCTGGTGATCTTCCCGGAGTACTCCACGCACGGGATCATGTACGACGCGAAGGAGATGTACGACACCGCGGCCACCGTGCCCGGCGAGGAGACCGCGATCTTCGCGGACGCCTGCCGCCGCGCCAACGTGTGGGGCGTGTTCTCGCTGACCGGCGAGCGCCACGAGGAGCACCCGAACAAGGTGCCCTACAACACGCTGATCCTCATGAACAACCTGGGCGAGATCGTCCAGAAGTACAGGAAGATCATGCCGTGGACGCCCATCGAGGGCTGGTACCCGGGCGACTGCACCTACGTGAGCGATGGCCCCAAGGGCATGAAGATGAGCCTGATCATCTGCGACGACGGCAACTACCCCGAGATCTGGCGCGACTGCGCGATGCGCGGCGCCGAGCTCATCATCCGCTGCCAGGGCTACATGTACCCCGCGAAGGAGCAGCAGATCCTGGTGTCCAAGGCCATGGCCTTCATGAACAACACCTACGTGGCGGTGGCCAATGCGGCGGGCTTCGACGGCGTGTACTCGTACTTCGGCCACTCGGCGCTGATCGGCTTCGACGGCCGCACGCTCGGCGAATGCGGCGAGGAAGAGATGGGCATCAACTACGCCGAACTCTCCATGGGCCTGATCCGCGATGCGCGCAAGAACGGCCAGTCGCAGAACCACCTGTTCAAGCTGATGCACCGCGGCTACACCGGCATCATTCATTCGGGCGACGGCGACAAGGGCGTGGCGGCCTGCCCGTTCGACTTCTACAAGCAGTGGGTCAACGACCCCGAGGGCGCGCGCGAGCAGGTGGAGTCGTTCACGCGCAGCACCATCGGCACGGCGGAGTGCCCCATCGAGGGCCTTCCGAACGAAGCTGCCCAGCGCTGAAGTCAGAGCGGCCGCTCAGCCCTTGGCGAACTCCAGCAGCGTCTCGATCACGCGCTGCGTGGCACCGTCCAGCGTGCCCTGCGCGCGGTACGCAATGGCCAGGTGGCGCGTGAGTTTCGGGCTGAGCGGCCGTGTCTGCACGTGCTCGCCGGCGTCGGTGACCCTCCCCCCGTCGGGTGCGGGCAGCAGTGCCACGCCGTAGCCGGCGGCCACCAGGCCACGCATCGCAACGTCGTAGTCGTGCTCGATGCGCGCGCGAGGGGCGAAGCCGGCGTGCGCGAACCACTCCATGGTCAGCGCGAACATGCGCGAACCCGGCTCGTTCATGATCAGCGGCTGCTGCGCCAGCCAGGCCGGCGTGATGCGGCGCGGCGCCTGCCAGCGTGCGGGGATGAAGGCCATCATCGAATGCTGGCGCCAAGATGTCAGCGCGAGGCCCGGCACCGCGGGTTGGGGCAGCGCGATGATGGCCAGGTCCAGGGTGCCGGCCAGCACGCCGGCGACCGAATACTCCGAGCCCATGAAGCTGGGCGTCAGCACGATGTCGGGATAGCGCTCCAGCAGGGCATGGAACACCGGCGGCAGCAAGTCGACCACCACGCTGGTGGTGCTGCAGCCGATGCGCACCTGGCCGGCCAGTCCCTTGTGCTGGCGCCGCACCGCATCGATGGCGTCGTCGGCATCGCGCAGCAGGCGCCTGCCGCGCTCCACCAGCACGGCCCCTGCCGCGGTCGGCGTGACCCGCCGCGCGCCGCGCAGCACCAGCGGCGCGCCGAGCCGCGATTCGAGCTCGCTGATGTGCAGGCTCACCGTGGGTTGCGCAAGATGCAGCGCCTTGGCCGCCGCCGAGAAGGTGCCGAGATCGGCGATGGCGATGAGCGTGCGGAGTTGGTCGAGGTTGAGCTGTCGCATCAGGAATGCTGATTGAAGGTGTCAGAAATCTCAACTTCCACAATAGCACGCATCGCCGCAAGATGAGCGCTCCCCCACAAGGAGCCCATCGTGACAGCGCCGACACACTCGCCCTTTCATCAACGCCTGATGCATGCCCTGCGCAGCTGGCGCCGCCGCGCCGCGGAGCGTCGCCGTGCTCACGTGGACGCGCGGCATCTGGCGGGCATGAACGATCACGAGCTGAGCGACCTGGGCATCGGCCGCAGCGAGGTGCGCGCATTTCTGGACCGTGACAGGTTCTGAAGAAACAGCCCGGCCCGCCAGCCACCGCCCCGGAAATTGAGGTTCAATCCGGGGCGTGCCCAAACCCGCAACACCCGCCCCGCTCTCCATCGAACTCACCTCGCCGCAATCGGTCAACGGCCGGCGCGCGGCCTTCCAGTCGCTCTGGCTGCTGGTGCGCATGCAGCATGCCCACGATGCCGAAGGCGGCCTCGTGCGGCTGGCCGACCTGCGCGGCGAAGTCTCCGATGCGAGCACGCTGCGCATGGTCGTGAGCCGCGCGTTCCGCGATTTCAAGGCCTGGAACATCGACGTCGGCTGGGGCGAGGACAGGCAGCGCGAGCCGCGCTTCCTGAATGCCGAGCGGCGCAGCCAGGGACCGTTCTGGCTGCCAGCCGCCGAGGCGAAGCGCGTGCGCATGCTGGTGGGCGGCCGCGCGGCCACCGCGGCCGAGGTGGCGTCCTTTCTCGGACTGCGCGCCCGCAAGGGCCGCACGGCTGAGCCCGGCTCCCCGCCGCCCGACGCGGTACACCTGCAGGACGCCGCGTTCTGGAAGCAGCTGGTCGCCTCGCAGCAGGCGGCGCGGCAGGGCCGGCTCATGGCGCCGGTGGCGGGCGGCAGCGCCACCGGGCTGCCGGCCAGCGCACTCGAGTCCATCCGCCTTGCGGGCACGCTGGCTGCCACCGATTTCCAGCGTGCGCTGGTCACGCTCAACGAGGCGATGCTGTGGCGCCGGCTCGGCGACAACGAGCAGGCGCGCCGGCGTCTGCAGGCGCTCAAGAAGCAGCGCCTCGCCCACCATGTGGCCGGCAACGACTACCTGGGCGCGATGGAATGCATCGTCTCGGCCTGGTGCGCCTACACCGCACGCGACCTGCCGCTGGCGCAGTCGCTCCTGAGCGGCATGGCCGAGGATGCGGCGCGCGGACTGGTGCTGCGGCATCACCCCGATGTGCGCTTCGAGTGGTGCAACCTCTGGGCGCTGGTGTGCCGCTCGCGCGCACTCGGGCTCTCGGCCGAAGACAAGCCCACCGCCGCCACGCTCGCCGAAGAGTCGCTGCAACGCTTCGGCGAAGCCCTGGCCGCGGCCTTCGAATCGCACTCCTTCGATGCCGCACAGCATGTGGCCGCCAACATGGGCATGGCCGCGTGGCTGTTCGACCGCGTGGGCTTGTCCGACCTGCCGGCCCTCGCGCACGACGGCCACGCCGACACCACGCGCCGCGCGGTGCAGTGGATCGCCTTCAGCGAATGGCTCTGCGGCCACACCGACGGCCAGGGCCGCTCGGCCTGGAATGCGATCTACCTGATGCGCATCGCGCGTGGCCACTGCCGGCCCGAGCGGCAACCCACGCTCGCGCAGTTCCGTGCGCAGAAACCATTGGACCCAGCCGCGATCTCGAAGCTCGCCGGCCCGCTCGCCGATGCCTTCGATGCCGCGCACTGGCCCGCACGCTGGGTCGAAGTCGCGCAGGCACGGCTGGCCGACCATCAGGTCGGCCGCCGACGCTACCCCGGCCTGCAGCATTGCAGCCTGCTGTTCGAGCACGCCTGGTATGCGGCGCATGCGGGCGACCTGAAGGGGGCCGAGCAATCGCTGGGCTTGTTGCGCGAGGCATTGCCTCAATTGGTGCCGAGCGACCGCGCCTACTTCACCGAGTCGTGGAACGACACGCTGCCGGCCGAGCTGGTGCTCGAAGCAAAGCCGCCGCGCCGGCCGGCGGCACGCAAGAAGTCCACGCCGCGGGCGAGCTAGAACGGATTCATCTTCATGCCCGACAACGCGAACAAACCCAACGAATCCAACGCGCCCATCGACCTGGCCGCTCACCGCGAACGCCGTGCCAGACTGAAGAAGCTGCAGCAGCAACGCGCCTCGGCACAGGCATCGCGTGCCGATGACGATGAGGCCTCGGCGCAGCCCGGCCTGGGCGAGGTGCCCTGCGTGCGTTGCAAGGAGCCCGTCTTCGGCTACGCGCTGCGCTGCCCCCACTGCGGCGTGCATTTCAGCGGACGCGCCGAAACCTTCGCGCCCAGGGAAGGGGTCTCGCTGCGCACGAAGATGATCGTCGCCCTGGCGCTTCTTCTTGCGGGCCTGAGCGACGACATCGCCGCCTGGTGGTAGGGCTTGCCGCCGGTCAGCGCGCGGCGGCCGGCGCGCCGGTCGACTTGCGCACCACCAGTTCCGGCCGCAGCACCACGGTCGAGGCCGACATCGCACGGCCGTCGATTTCCTCGAACAGCATCTCGGCCGCGCGCCAGCCGAGTTCGCGGTGCGGCAGGCGAATGGTGGTGAGCGGCGGATCGACCATGTCGACCAGCGGCATGTCGTTGTGGCCCGTGACCGAGATGTCCTTCGGCACACGCAGTCCGGCTTTCTTCAACGCGTCGTAGGCGCCCAGCGCCACGAGGTCGTTGCAGCACACCACCGCCTGCGGCGCAGGACCGGCTTCGAGCATCTGCTGCATCGCGATCGCGCCGGCCTCGCGGCTGTAGCTCGCGCATTCGACTACGCGAAAAGGCTTCATGCGGTGGTCGCGCAGCGCCTGCTCCACGCCCAGCCGGCGACCCACGCCGGTCGGGATGTGCTGCGGCCCCGCGAGGTGCGCGATGCGCTTGTGGCCCAGCCCCACGAGGTGATCGACCGCGAGCTTCATCGCGAGCCGATCGTCGCTCACTACGGCGGGCAGGCGGCCGGTTTCGTCGGCGCGGTTGACTAGCACCGCGGTCATGCCGGCCCTGGTGACGAAATCGACCAGCGGGTCGTCGCGCGTGGCGGTGGCGAGGATCACGCCGTCCACGCGCTGGGCCAGCATGCGCTCGAGCACCGGGCGCGCCAGCGCCGGGTCGACCACGTTGGTGACGAAGACGAAGTAGCCGCGCGCCGCCGCGCTGGCCTCGATGCCCTGCAGGATCGGCGGGAACACCGCGTTCGTGATGTCGGGCACCAGCACGCCGATGGTGTGGGTGCGCCCGGTGCGCAGCGCGGAGGCCGCGCGGTTGGGCCGGTAGCCCAGGCGCTGGGCGGCCTCCTCGACCACGCGCAGCACCTCGTCGCTGATCAATGAGCGCTTCTCGGGGCTGAGCGCGCGCGACACGGTCGACACATGCACGCCGGCGGCGCGGGCGACATCGCGGATGGTCACGGGGGAAGAAGTCGGGCTGGTGCTCATGGATTGGTGCAAACGATTGTCGTGCGGGTCGGGCGCTGAAAGCAGCTTTCAGCCATTCCTGACATGCCGGATGGGGTCATTTTACTTTTCGAAGATTTGGACTAAGATCGTGCAAACGATTGCACAAACGCCCCATGAACATCGCCACCTCCCCCGATTCGGTGCTGGGCTTCGCGCTCGACGCCATGAAGCGCACGCCCGACCCGCGGCTGCGCACCGTGATGGATGCGCTCACGCGCCACCTGCATGCCTTCGTCCAGGAGGTGAAGCTGACCGAGGAGGAGTTCGAGACCGCGCTCGAATTCATCGTCGCCATCGGCCAGGCCACCGGCGAAACCAAGAACGAGGTGGTGTTGATGGCCGACATCCTCGGCGTGTCCTCCGTGGTGGCGCTGCAGAACAACCAGGACCCGCACGGCGAATCGCCGGCCGCGCTGCTCGGCCCCTTCTGGCGCGCGAACTCGCCGGCCTGCAAGCCGGGCGACAACATCGCGCGCTCGGGCACGCCGGGCATTCCGCTCGCGGTGACAGGCACGGTGCGCGATGCCAAGGGGCAGCCCATGGCCGATGTCACGGTCGACGTGTGGCAGGCCTCGCCCGTCGGCCTCTATGAAAACCAGGACCCGGCGCAGGAAGACATGAACCTGCGCGGCCGCTTCACGACCGATGCCGAAGGGCGCTTTCATTTCCGCAGCGTGCGGCCGGCCGGCTACCCGGTGCCGACCGACGGACCCGGCGGCGTGCTGCTGCGCGCCCAGCGGCGCCACCCGAACCGGCCCGCGCACCTGCACTTCATGGTGAGCAAGCCGGGGCACAAGGTGCTGATCACGCAGGTGTTCGCCGATGACGACGAGAACCTGGAGAGTGACCCGACCTTCGGCGTGACGCGGCGGCTGATCGGCCGCTTCGCGCTGGCACCCGATGGCAAGACCGCCACGCTGCAGTACGACTTCCAGCTCGAGCCGGGCGAGATGAAGTTCCCCCGTCCCCCTATCCCCTGAATCAACTCTTCAACCTCATGAGCTTCGATCCTGTTTCCCGACTCGACGGCAAGGTCGCCGTCATCACCGGCGGCCTCGGCGCCATCGGCTACGCCACGGCCACGCGCCTCGCCGCGCTCGGCGCCACCTGCGTGCTGCTGCACCGCAAGGGCGACGATGCCGCCGCACGCGCGGCCGCCCTGCCCTCCGCCAACGGCCAGCGCCACGCGGCGATCCGCGCCGACATCGTCGACACGCCGAGCCTGAACGCCGCCGCCGCCGAGGTGAAAGCCACGCACGGGCGCTGCGACATCCTGGTCAACAGCGCGGGGCACACGCAGCCCATTCCAGCCGCAGACCTCGACGCACTGACCGACGAGCTGATCGACGACCTGCTGCGCGCCAACTTCCGCGGCGTGTTCGCGACCATCCGCGCCTTCGCGCCGATGCTGAAGGAAAGCGGCGACGGCCTCGTTGCGAACATCTCGTCCATCGCGGGCTTCACCGGCGTGGGCAGCAACCTCGCCTACGTCGCGGCCAAGGCCGGCCTCGACGTCGTGGGCGACGCGCTGGCCAAGGCGCTGGCGCCGGCGGTGCGCGTGGTGTCGGTGTCGCCGGGCGCGGTCGAGTCGGGCTTCGTGCCGGGCCGCGGCGCGGAGTTCGCGAACAAGATGGCGAGCACCACGCCGCTCGGGCGCATCGGCAAACCCGACGACGTGGCCGCCACCGTCGAAGCGCTCGCGACCACGATGCGCTTCGTCACCGGCACGCGCATCGTGGTGGATGGAGGGCGTCATTTGTGAACACCAAAACGCTCATCACCTGCGCCGTCACGGGCAACCTCGTGAAGCCCGAGCAGACGCCGCACCTGCCGATCACCCCGGCGCAGATCGCCGACGAATGCCTGGCCGCCGCGGAAGCCGGCGCGGGCCAGGTGCACATCCATGTGCGCCACCCAGAAACCGGCAAGCCATCGATGGAGGTCGAGCTCTACCGCGAGGTGGTCGACCGCATCCGCCGCGGGAACCGCGAGCTGATCGTCAACCTCACGACCGGCCCCGGCGGACGCTTCATTCCAAGCGAGGACGATCCGAAAATCGCCGCACCCGGCACCACGCTGCTGCCGCCCGAGAAGCGCGTGGAGCACATCGCGCTCATCAGGCCCGACGTGTGCTCGCTCGACCTCAACACCATGAACTCCGGCCCCGACGTGGTGATGAACACGCCGAAGAACGTGCGCCGCATGGCCAAGGTGATCCGCGAGGCGGGCGTCAAACCCGAGCTGGAGATCTTCGACTCGGGCGACATCAACCTCGCGCTCGACCTGATCGCCGACGGCACGCTCGACGGCCCCGCGATGTGGACCTTCGTGCTCGGCGTGAAGTACGGCTTCGCGCCCACGCCCGAGACGCTGCTCTATGCCCGCAACATGCTGCCGCGCGGCGCCTTCTGGAGCGCCTTCGGCATCGGCCGCATGGAGTTCCCGATCGTCGCGCAAGCCTGGCTGCTCGGCGGCCATGTGCGCGTGGGCATGGAAGACAACATCTACCTCGAGAAGGGCGTGCTGGCCGAGAGCAATGCGCAGCTCGTGGCGAAGGCGCGCGACATCCTGCAGAGCCTGGGCGGCGAGATCGCCAACCCCCGTGAGGCGCGCGCCATGCTGGGCCTGCCAGGCGCGAGGAGCTAGGGGATGAAACCTTGCTCTTCTATTCGTGGAGTGCGTTGTTCAGGGCGCGCTCACGCCGACGGTGTGCGCAGCGAAGCGAATGTCCCCCGGCGCGGCCTAGGGCCGCAGGCCTCCTCCTTTATTTCGCTGCGCAGAGCACACCATCGGCGTGATCGCTCAGAGCAGTCGTTGATCGGCTCGCACAAGCGCTGCGTCCATCGTGCACCCGGTGGCCTGTGCACGCACCCCGAACAAAAGCAACCAGAACACAAGCAACCCGCAACACAACACCCCGTGGAAAACTGAGATGAGCGTCGCAGCCATGCACACAACCCACACCTCTCGCGCACTGCGTGTGAACGAGAAGGCCGCCAACCTCGACGCGCTGCAACTTGAAGCCGCCCCCCAGCCCGAACCCACAGCACCGCCCGGCCATGCCGTGGTGCGCATCGCCGCCGCCGCGGTGAACCCGAGCGACGTGAAGGCGACGCTGGGCATCATGCCGCAGGCCGTGTGGCCGCGCACCCCCGGCCGCGACTTTGCGGGCACCGTGGTGAGCGGGCCCAGCGAATGGATCGGCCGCGAGGTCTACGGCTCGGGCGGCGACATCGGCATCACGCGCGACGGCTCGCATGCGCGCTATCTGGTGCTGCCCGAAGGCGCGTTGCGTGCCAAGCCGCAGGGCATCTCGATGGACGAAGCGGGCGCGGTGGGCGTGCCCTTCGTCACCGCGTACGAAGGCTTTCGGCGCAGCGGCATGCCGCAGGCGGGGCAGACGGTGCTGGTGCTCGGCGCCAACGGCAAGGTCGGCCAGGCGGCGGTGCAGCTTGCTTCGCAGGCCGGTGCGCGCGTGATCGCGGTGCAGCGCCGCGCCGGACCCTTCGAGGGTTTTGCGAGCGGCCCGGTCGACGTGATCGACGCGCGCCACCACGCCGATGTGGGCGCACAGGTGCGCGAACTGACCGGTGGCCGCGGTGCGCACATCGTCTACAACACCGTGGGCAGCGCCTACTTCGAGGCCGCCAACAAGGCGATGGCCAAGGGAGCGACGCAGATCTTCATCGCCACGCACGAACGCGCGGTGCCCTTCGACATCTTCGCGTTCTACCGCGGCATGCACACCTTCGTGGGCATCGATTCGCTCGCGATGGATTGCGTGGCCTCGACCGCCCAGCTCGACGCGATGCGCGAAGGCTTCGAACGCGGCACGCTGAAGCCCTTTCCCGTCGCGCGCCACTTCACGCTCGACGAGGCCATGGACGCCTACCGGCTGGTGCTCTCGGGCAGCACCGACCGCGTCGTGCTGCGGCCCTGAACCCGAGAAGGAACATTGCCATGCATGTGACCCGTTTCAACGAAGCGCCGCGCTACGAGGCGCCCAACCATTTCGACATGCGCTGCCTGCGCCTGCAGGGCAAGGAAGCCGGGCCCTCGACGCAGATGTGGATGGGCATGAGCCAGATCCTGCCGGGCGGCCACACCGGGCTCGACGGCTCGCCGATGGAGAAGCTGTACCTCGTGCTCGAAGGCCGGCTCCATGTGGTCGGCGAACTCGACGGCGCGCACCAGGAAGACGTGCTCGAGCAGTACGACAGCTGCCGCTTCGCGCCCGGCGAAAAACGCCAGCTGGAGAACCGCAGCAACCGCCCGGTGCTGGTGGCGCTGGTGATGCCGAACGCGCCACCCGGCTAGCGCCCTCCTTTCTCAGTCATTCATCGCTCGCACAAACAAATCAACGGAGACAAGACGCATGAAGAAGACATTCCCCTGGAGCCGCCGGCAGGCGCTCACGATGGCCGCGGCACTCGCAGCCTGCACGCTCGGCGGCGCGCAGGCGCAGGGCGCATGGCCGGGCACGCAGCCCATCAAGCTGGTGGTGCCCTTCACGGCGGGCAGCGGCACCGACATCGTCGCGCGGCTGGTGGCCGAGAAGCTCGGGCCTGCGCTGGGCACGAGCGTGATCGTCGACAACAAGCCCGGCGCGGGCGGCACGCTCGGCGCGGCCATCACGGCCAAGGCGCCGGCCGACGGCTACACGCTGCTGGTGCATTCGGCAGGACACCTCGTGAACCCGTGGATCTACAAGGGCCTGTCGTACGACACGATCAAGGACTTCACCGGCATCACGCCGATGGCGAGCCTGCCCAACGTGCTGGTCACCGCGCCTTCGCACTTCGCGAACGTGCAGGACCTGGTGGCGAAGGTCAAGGCCAAGCCGGGCAGCTTCAACTACGGCTCCGCCGGCAACGGTTCGGCCACGCACATGAACGCAGAAGTGTTCCGCCTCGCGGCCGGACTCGATGCGCAGCACGTGCCGTTTCGCGGCACGCCCGAAGCGATGACCGAGGTGATGGCCGGCCGCGTGGACTGGTTCTTTGCGCCGATGGTATCGGCGCTGCCGCTCATCAAGAGCGGCAAGCTGCAGGCGCTGGCCGTGGGCACGGCCAGGCGCTCGCCGGCCCTGCCCGAAGCGCCCACCACGGTGGAAGCCGGCGTGCCGGGTTCCGAGTACCTGTTCTGGGTCGGGCTCTTCGCACCCGCGAAGACGCCGCAGCCGGTGGTGGATCGGTTGCAAACCGAGGTCGCGAAGATCATGGCCTCGCCCGAACTCAAGGAACGTCTCGACAAGCTCGGCGCCGAGCCCTTCACGATGCCGTCGGCGCAGTTCAACAAGTTCATCGTCGATGAAACGACCAAGGCGCAGCAAGTCGTCAAGGCCGCGAGCATCAAGGTCGACTGAACATGTTGCGCACACTCCTCGCGGCGGCGGCCGCACTGCTGCTGTCGCTCGCCGCACAGGCGCAACCGGCCGACCTGATCGTCACCAATGCGAAGATCGCCACGCTCGACGCCGCTTCCGCCACCGCGCAGGCGCTGGCCGTGCGGGATGGCCGCATCGTGGCCGTCGGCAACGCCGCGCAGATGCGCGCGCTCTCGGGCCCCATCACACGCGCGGTGAATGCCGGCGGCCGCACCGTGATCCCCGGCCTCATCGACTCGCACATGCATGCGGTGCGCGCGGCGCTGAGCTATTCGACCGAGGTCAACTGGATCGGCGCCGGCACCGTCGCGGAGGCCATGGCCCGCATCCGCGCCGCAGCCGCCCGCGCGCGGCCCGGCGGCTGGCTGATCGTGGCCGGCGGCTGGACCGAGCAGCAGTTCGCCGAACGCCGCCGACCCACCGTCGCCGAGCTGCAGGAGGCCGCGCCGGACAACCCGGTGTACGTGCAGCTCTTCTACGAAGCGGTCGTGATGACGCCGAAGGCGCTCGAGGCGCTGGCCGTTCCGGCGGGCTCGCTACCGGCCGGCATGAAACCCGCGCCGGACGGCGCACCGGGCTGGATGACCGGCGACATCGTCGGCATCTCGGCCCTGTTCGACAAGCTGCCCAAGCCGACCTACGACGACAACCTGGCCGGCACGCGCGCCTTCTTCACGGAGCTCAACCGCCTCGGCATCACCGGCCTGGTGGATCCGGGCGGCTTCAGCATCGCGCCCTCGCAGTACGCGGCCCTCTTCGAGCTGTGGCGCGAAAAGGCGCTGACACTGCGCGTGGCCTACAGCGTCTTTGCGCAGAAGCCCGGCGCCGAGCTGCAGGAGTTTCGCGACCTGACGCAGATGCTGCCGATGGGCTTCGGCGACGACATGCTGAAGTTCAACGGCCTCGGCGAACGCGTGACGCTCGCGATGTACAACAACAATTTTCCCGACGCGGCCGCGAAGGAGAAGTTCTACGAGCTCATCAAGTGGGCGGCGATGCGCAAGCTCGCGGTCACCATCCACTGGCAGGAGAACGGCTCGGTCGATCACCTGCTCGGACTCTACGAGCGACTGAATGCCGAGGTGCCGATCCGCGACCTGCGCTGGTCGATCGCACACCTCGACGACGCCTCGCCCGAAACGTTGGCGCGCATGAAGGCACTGGGCATCGGCTGGACGATGCAGGACGCGATGTACTTCCAGGGCGACCGCGCGCTCACGGTGCGCGGCGACGCAGCGCGCCGCATGCCGCCCATCGGCACCGCATTGCGCGCCGGCGTGAACATGGGCGCCGGCACCGATGCGCACCGCGTGGCGTCGTACAACCCCTTCGTCGCATTGCAATGGATGCTCGACGGCAAGACCGTCAGCGGCAAGGCCATGCGCGGCCCCGAGGAAACGCCCACGCGCGAACAGGCATTGCGGCTCTACACGGCGGGCAGCGCGTGGTTCAGCTTCGACGAGACGAAGCGCGGCACGCTGGAGGTCGGCAAGCTCGCGGACTTCGCGATCCTCGACCAGGACTTCTTCTCTGTGCCAGTGGAGCGCATCGGCAAGACGGTGTCGCTGATGACGGTGGTGGGCGGGCGTGTCGTCTACGCCGCCCGGCCTTTCGATGCAGCGGCTACCTCGGTGGCCGTGGCGCCGTAGGGCAGCGCGAGCGCCTGCCGCACCCGTTGGCGCAGCACCGGCAGCACATCGCGCTCGAACCACGGGTGGTGCTGGAACCAGCCCGTGTTGCGCGGCGACGGATGCGGCAGCGGAATGTAGCGCGGCGCGTACGCCGCAAAGGCCTCGACGGTTTCGGTCACGCCGGCCTTGCGCGCCGCCCCCAGGAAGTGGCGCTGCGCGTACTGGCCGATCAGCAGCGTCAGCTCGACGCGCTTCATCTGCGCGAGCAGGCGCGCGTGCCAGAGTTCGGCGCACTCCCTGCGCGGCGGCAGGTCGCCGCTGGTGCCGCGGCCCGGGTAGCAGTAGCCCATCGGCATGATCGCGACCTGCGTGGCGTCGTAGAACACCTCGCGGTCGATGCTGAGCCAGCGGCGCAACTGCTCGCCGCTCTTGTCGTCCCATGGCACGCCCGTGGCATGCACGGTCAGGCTCGGCGCCTGGCCGACGATCAGCAGCCGGGCACCGGCGCTGGCCTGCACGACAGGCCGCGGACCCAGCGGCAGGTGCGCGGCGCAGGCGCGGCAGCTGCGGATTTCCGCGAGAAGCCCGTCCATGGATCAGCGGCCGGATCCGAAGGTGCTAGCCGGCAAACGGGCGGAAGAACGCATTGAGTTCGTTGCCCGGCGCCGCATCCGCGAAGTCGTCGAAGCGGCCCTGCTCCGCGAGCGTGCGCGCGGCGCGGATGAACCCGCCCCAGGCCGCGCGCGCGAGCCCACCGCCCACGCTGACGCGCCGCACACCGAGCGCGGCGATGTCCTTCATGGTGAGTTCGCTCGCCCCTCCGACGAGCAGGTTGACCGGCTTCGGCGCCACGGCGGCGACCACCGCCGCGATCTGTTCGCGCGTCTTGATGCCGGGCGCATAGAGGCAATCGGCACCGGCTTCGGCATAAGCCTTGAGCCGTGCGATGGTGTCGTCGAGGTCCGGCCGGCCGGCGAAGAAGTTTTCGGCACGGCCCACGAGGTAGGTGTCGCCGCCCGTCGCGTCGATGGCCTTGCGCGCGGCACGCAGCCGCTCGACCGCGACCGCGATGGGAAAGAGCGGATCGGCCGCATTGCCCGTCGAATCCTCGATGGACAGGCCCGCCACACCGGTCTCGACCGCGAGCCGCACGCTTTCCGCGACGCCTTGTGCGTCGGCCGCGAAGCCGTTCTCGAAGTCTGCGTTCACCGGCAGGTCCGTGGCCGCCACCAGCTCACGCAGATGGTCGAGGATCTGCGCACGCGAGAGCGCGCCATCGGCGTGGCCGCGCGACCATGCGAAGCCCGAACTCGTGGTGGCCAATGCCTTGAAGCCCAGGCCTTCGAGGTAGCGTGCGCTGCCCGTGTCCCAGGGGTTGGGGATGACGAAGCAGCCCTGTTCGTGCAGGCTGCGGAAGGCGGCGCGTTTCTCGGTGATGGTGCGGGTCATGGCAGGGCCTCGGCTTTCTTTGCGGAAGTGGGAACGTGGGAACCACGATGGGGGTCGGTCAGGATAAGCCCGTGCGCGCGACGGCCACGCCCGGCGGGTTTTGCAGCAGGTGGTCGATGAAGGCGCGCACCGCCGGCAACATGCCGCGCCGGGAAGCGAACGCGGCCTGGATCTCGCTGGCCGCGCAGGCCCACTCGCCGCACAGGCGCACCAGGCGGCCGTCGGCGAGCGCGTCGCGGCACATGATCTCGGGCAACAGCGCGAGGCCCATGCCCTGCTCGGCAAGGTGCCTGAGCGCGAACATGTCGTCGGTGACGAAGTACGGCGTGAAGCCGAACGCCTGCACCTGCGCACCGCGCTCCAGTGTCCAGTGGTAGCGGTCGTTCTCGGCGGGCAGCGACAACACGGGCCACGCGGCCAGGTCGGCGAGCCCCTGCGGCGTGCCGAGTCGAAGCAGCAGCGCAGGGCTTGCCAGCAGCACGTCGACGGTGACGCCCAGCGGGCGCGCGATGAGGTTCGAATCCTCGATGGGCGGCCGCCGCACGCGCAGCACCACGTCGATGTTCTCCTGCAGCGGATCGACGCGCCGGTTGCTCACCTCCAGCTGCAGCCGCACGCCGGGGCAGGCGCGCATGAAGGCCGGTATCAGCGGCGTGAGCCAGAACTGCGCGAGCGTGAACGGGCAGCTCACGCGCAGCAGGCCCTGCGGTTGCGCCGTGGCCTGGCGCACCACGTCGAAGGCCTCCTCGCCCGCGGCCACCGTCGCCTGGCAACGCTCGTAGAACTGCCGCCCCACGCTGGTCAGCAGCAGGCGGCGCGAACTGCGCTGCAGCAGGCGCACGCCCAGGCGCTCCTCGAGCTGCGAGACACGGCGACTCAGGCGTGACTTGGGAATGCCCAGGTGGCGGCTCGCGGCGCTGAAGCCCTGCTGTGTCACCACATGGGCGAAGAGCGCAAGGTCGTTGAAGTCTTCCATGTCTCTGGTTCTGCCTTTCGCGCTGCTTTTGTTCTACCAATGGAACGATCCGTTCCTTTTTGACGAATTGTTCCGCGCTCGTTCCACCAGCATCATCGATCACTCGCTTTCGGTCAACCACCTCGCCCTCCACACGCCATGAAACTCGCCAGCTTCCATCACCGGGACACCCTTCGCTTCGGCGTGGTCCGAAATGAAGAGATCGCCGACCTGACGGACAAGCCCGGCGCGCCGCCCGGGCTGCGCGAACTGCTCGCGCGCGGCGACGAAGGCATGGCGTGGCTGCACGCGGTACTGGCGAATACATCCTGCGTGCCACTGGCCGGTGTCCGGCTGGCAGCGCCAATTCCCGCGCCGCAGAAGTTTCTGGGGCTGGGTGGTAACTACGCCTCGCACCTCGAGGAGGCCGCGAAGCTGGGTCTGGTGCGGCCGCCGGGCCAGGTGTGGTTCAACAAGCAGGTGTCGTGCGTGGCCGGCCCCTTCGATGCCGTGCACAAACCCCGCGTGTCCGACCAGTTCGACTACGAGGGCGAGCTCGGCGTGGTCATCGGCCGGCGCTGCCGCCACGTGCGCGCGGAGGACGCGATGGCCATGGTCGCGGGCTATGTGGTTGTGAACGACATGAGCGTGCGCGACTGGCAGATGCGCGCACCCACGCACACGCTGGGCAAGTCCTTCGACACGCACGGTCCCTTCGGCCCCTGGCTGGTGACGCGCGACGAAATTGCCGACCCGCATGCGCTGCGCCTGCGCACCTGGGTCAACGGCGAGCTGCGGCAGGACGGCAATACCGCGCAGATGATCCACCGCATCGAGGCCATGCTGGTAGAGCTGAGCACCGCCTTCACGCTGGAGCCCGGCGACGTGCTGAGCACAGGCAGCCCCGCGGGCGTCGGCGGACTGATGGACCCGCCGCGCTACCTGGTGCCGGGCGACGTGGTGCGCGTGGAAATCGAAGGCATCGGCTGCATCGAGAACCGCGTCGTGGCCGAGCCCGCCGCCTGAGCGCGGTACCAGACATTCCCGACCGAGAAGGAGATTCCCATGACCGACATCGCTGCCCCGGTGCGCGCCCTGCCCGACTTCACGCGCACCGCGCTTCGGCCCGTCAAGCTGGCGCACGTGGTGCTGCGCGTGAGCGACCTGGCGCGTTCGCGCGCGTGGTACCTCGACGTGCTGCAGGCCCACGCCGCGTTCGAGAACGAGATGCTGTGCTTCCTGACCTACGACGACGAGCACCACCGCATCGGGCTGATCGCGCCGCCGGGGCTGAAGCACGAGGCCGATGCGAGCACGGGCCTGGAGCACATCGCGTTCACCTACGGCTCGCTCGGCGATTTGCTGGCCAACTACCGCCGCCTGGCCGCGCACGGCATCCGGCCCTACTGGTGCATCAACCACGGGCCGACCGTCTCGATGTATTACCGCGACCCCGACGGCCACCGGCTCGAGCTGCAGCACGACGTGTTCGAGACGGCCGCGCAGGTCGATGCCTTCTTCGCTGGCGGCGCCTATGCGGAGAACTTCATGGGCGTGGTGTTCGAGCCCGAGGCGCTGGCCGCGCGCTTCGAGGCCGGCGAGCCGCTGGCTTCGCTCACCGCCCGGCCGGGCCTGCCGGCTGGCAAGGGCCCGTGGGACATGTTCGTTCCCTGAGCAGCAGCAAGGGCGCGATGGCGCGGTGCAGCGTGACTGCTTGAGAGGACGCACGAGGCGTCCACGTTGGCGGTCACGTTGCGCAACCCGGCCCTTCGGTGTTCTGATCGGCCCCATGCCCTACGTCATCCTGCTTTTCGTTCATCTGCTCTGCGCCGCCTTCTGGATCGGTGGCATGGCGACCATGCATTTCGCGGTGCGCCCCGCCGCCGTCGCCACGCTGGAGCCCCCGCTGCGCCTGCGCACGATGGCTGCGGCGCTGCGGCGCTTCTTCGTCGGCGTGGATGCGGCCATCACGCTGCTGTTCGTGAGCGGCGTGGCGATGATCCTGCTGGCGGGTGGCTTTCGCACGGTGCACTGGCACGTCGAGGCGATGATGGGCATCGCCATCGTGATGGCGGGCATCTATGTGTACATCCGCGCTTCGGTGTTCAAGGCGCTGCGGCGTGCGGTGGAAGAGAGCGCGTGGCCGGTGGCGGCGGCGCGGCTCGACACGGTTCGCAAGCTGGTGAGCCTGAACCTCGCGCTCGGCGTGGTGGTGTTCGGCGTTGCGATCGTCGGACGCGCCGGCTAAGAGCCTGTTCACGATCTATCCAGGACCATTGCGGTCTGTTCGGGGTGCGTGCACAGGCCACCGGGTACTCCCCTCCGCGAATGTCCCCCGCTTCGGCTTTCGCCCCTCCTCCTTTGTTTCGTTGCGGGGAGCACCCGGTGCCCTGTGCACGATGAGCGCGGTCGTTGTGCCGGCCGATCAACCGCTGCGCTGAGCGATCACGCCGATGGTGTGCTCTGCGCAGCGAAATAAAGGAGGAGGCATGCGGCCATAGGCCGCGCCGGGGGACATTCGCGGAGCAGAGTACACCGTCGGCGTGAGCGCGCCCTGAACAACAAGCCTCAACGCGACCCCAGACAGATCGTAGACAGCCTCTAGGCGGCGAACCTGTAGTCCAGGTGCGTGACCAGCTTCGAGCTGGCGGCGTTCACTGTTTCGAGCTTCAGTTCGCCCGGTGCGAGCCGGTCGAACAGCCGCAGGCCCGCGCCCAGCAATGAGGGGGCCACGTGCAACGTGCATTCATCGACCAGCCCCGCCTGGATGTATTGGCGGATCGCGTCGGCGCCGCCCGAGATGCGCACGTCCTTGCCGCCCGCAGCCGCCTTCGCTTGCGCGAGCGCACTCTCAATGCCATCGGTCACGAAGTGGAAGGTGGTGCCGCCCTGCCGCACCCACGGCTCGCGCGGCGAGTGCGTCAGCACGTACACGGGCGCGCGAAACGGCGGGTTCTCGGGCCAGCCCACTTCGCCTTCGTCGAACATGCGGCGGCCCATCACATAGGCACCCGTGCGTGAGAACAAACGCTTGATCAGCGCGTCGTCGGCCGAGCTGCTGTCGCCGCCCGGTATGCCGAAGAGTTCGCGAAAGCTCGCGGTCTCGAACACCCAGCCGTGCATGGCGGGCCCGCCATCGCCGAGTGGATTGCCCGGTTTGGCGTTCGGCCCGGCCATGTAGCCGTCCAGCGAGAGGCCCACGTCGAAGAAGACTTTGCTGCTGCTCATGTCTGGTTCCGGCGCGGGGCCGGCCCGGAGTTTCGAGGAGGCTCAGTCTAGGGGCTGCGGCCCTTCAGCGCTCGCCGAGCACGGCACCGTCGGTCGGCTTCTGCAACCACTTGGCGATGTCTTCACCCAGCGCATAGGTCACCACGCCCACCATGCTGCAGGTGCTGCGCGGCATGCCGAAGTAGATGAACATCTGGCGCTGCGCGGTGAAGCGGGCGGGCGCTTCGCCCTTGCGCTCCAGCGTGCCTTTCAGTTGCACGATCTTCGGGCCGCCATAGAGGCCGCCCGCGTTCGCCAGCAGGTCGGTGATCTCGATCTGCAGCACAGGTGCGCCCTCGGCGTTGGGCGCCGGCGGCGAGAGCAGGTATTCGTAGGGTGCAAGCAGCTGGTCCTGCACGGCCTGCTTCAGCGAGGCCGGCACATCGCAGGAATCGTCTGCCTTCAACAACTTGATGCCCTTGGCGGTGGTGCCGTAGGCGACGGTCGGCATGACCACGCTGTTGCGTGCCGTGGCTTCCGGCGGCGGGGGTTCGGGTGCGGCCGGCTGGCGCGTGCCGCAAGCGGCGAGCAGCGCCGCAGCGGCCACGGCAAGGGAAAGCCGCGCGGCTCTGCGCGCAGCGAACGGGTGTTCGGTCATGAGAATCTCCCTGGATGAATCTGTACGCGCTCGTGGTGGCGCGCGCCGATTCTGCACGATCAGCCGTGCGGCGCCGCCCCCTTGAGCTCGACGCTGTTGCCGTCGGGATCGGTGATGTAGATCGACGGGCCGTTGCCCTCGGCGCCGAAGTTGTTCTGCACCTCGCCATGCACCGTGACGCCGTGCTGCGCCATCAGCGCGCGAATCGCCGCTTCATCGAAGGGCTCGATGCGCAGGCACAGGTGATCGACGTTGCGACCTTCCTTCCCGGCCAATGCACCGCCCTGCCGGCCGAGCGGACCGTCGGGCGTGACGAGGTCGATCATGCTCGACCCGACACGCAGGTGCACCAGTCCCAAATCATCGCGACGCTTTTCGATCCCGCAGCCCAGCACGTCGCGATAGAAGGCGATCGATCGCTCGATGTCCTTCACGCGCAGCACGACATGGTCGATGCGCAGCACCGAGAAGGGTGGGCGCATCGGGCTTGTCATGTCGGCCTCAGACCACGCCGGCCGAGCGCAAGGCTTCGAAGCGCGCGCCGTCGATGCCGAACTCGGCCAGCACTTCGCGCGTGTGCTGCCCGAGCGCCGGCGGCGCGTGGCGCAGCACGGGCGGCGTGGCCGTCAGGCGCAGCGGGCTTGCCACGCCGGTGATGCTGGCGATGCCGTCGCCCGCATCGCGCGGCAGCGTCACCGCGAGGCCGCGCGACTTGACCTGCGCATCGTCGAAGGCCTGCGCGATGTCGTTGATCGGGCCGCAGGGCACGGCCTTGTCTTCGAGCAGCGTGACCCAGTCGGCTGTGGCGCGGGTGCGCGTGAGTTCTTCCATCATCGGGATCAGCACGCCGCGGTGCTTCACGCGCAGCGTGTTGGTGGCGAAGCGCGCGTCGGTCGCCCACTCGGGATGGCCGGCCGCTTCGCAAAAACGCGCGAACTGGCCGTTGTTGCCGATGGCCAGCAGCATCGAACCATCCTGCGTCGGAAAGTCCTGGTACGGCGCGAGGCTCGGGTGCGTGTTGCCCTGGCGCCCGGGCGCCTTGCCGGTGTTGAGGAAGGCGCTCGCCTGGTTGGCGAGGATGGCCATGCCCACGTCGAGCAGCGCCATGTCGATGTGCTGGCCCTCGCCCGTGCGGTCGCGCACCTGCAGCGCCGCAAGAATCGCGGTGCTCGCATAGACGCCGGTGAACAGGTCGGTGAGCGCCACGCCCACGCGCAGCGGGCCGCCGCCGGGCACGTCGTCGGGACGGCCGGTGATGCTCATCATGCCGGTCATGGCCTGGATCATCAGGTCGTAGCCCGCGCGCTCGGCGTACGGGCCGTCGTGGCCGAAGCCGGTCACGCTGCAGTAGATGAGGCGCGGATTGGCCGCGCGCAGGCTCTCGTGGTCGAGGCCGTACTGCTTCAGGCCGCCGGTCTTGAAGTTCTCCACCACGATGTCGGCCTGCGCCGCCATCTGCTTGAGCAGCGCCTGCCCTTCGGCCGTGGCCATGTCGACCGTGACCGAGCGCTTGTTGCGGTTGCAGGCGGTGAAATAGCTGGCCTGGTCGGTGTCGTTGCCGTTCGCGTCCTTGATGAAGGGCGGGCCCCAGGTGCGCGTGTCGTCGCCGACACCGGGGCGCTCGATCTTGATGACGTCGGCGCCCAGGTCCGCGAGGATCTGCGTGCACCAGGGGCCCGCGAGCACGCGGGACAGATCGAGGACCTTGATGCCGTCGAGTGCTGCGGGCTTGGTCATGCGTTTCAGTTGGCGAAGGCGGCGATGCCGGTGATGGCGCGGCCCAGGATGAGGGCGTGGATGTCGTGCGTGCCTTCGTAGGTGTTGACCACCTCGAGGTTCACCAGGTGGCGGGCCACGCCGAACTCGTCGCTGATGCCGTTGCCGCCCATCATGTCGCGCGCCAGGCGGGCGATGTCGAGGGCCTTGCCGCAGTTGTTGCGCTTCATGATCGAGGTGATCTCGACCGAGGCCGTGCCTTCGTCCTTCATGCGGCCCAGGCGCAGGCTGCCTTGCAGGCCCAGCGTGATCTCGGTCTGCATGTCGGCCAGCTTCTTCTGGATGAGCTGGTTGGCGGCGAGCGGGCGGCCGAACTGCTTGCGGTCCAGCGTGTACTGGCGGGCGCGGTGCCAGCAGTCTTCGGCGGCGCCCATTGCGCCCCACGAGATGCCGTAGCGGGCGCTGTTGAGGCAGGTGAAGGGGCCCTTCAGGCCTTGCACTTCGGGGAAAGCGTTTTCTTCGGGGCAGAACACGCCGTCCATCACGATTTCGCCGGTGATGCTGGCGCGCAGGCCGACCTTGCCGTGGATCGCGGGAGCCGACAGGCCCTTCATGCCCTTCTCGAGCACGAAGCCGCGGATCGGGCCGACCGTGCCGCTTTCGCTGACTTCCTTGGCCCACACGACGAACACGTCGGCGATGGGTGAGTTGCTGATCCACATCTTGGCGCCGCTGAGCGAGTAGCCGCCCGGCACCTTCTTGGCGCGCGTGACCATGCTGCCGGGGTCGGAGCCGTGGTCGGGTTCGGTCAGGCCGAAGCAGCCGATCCATTCGCCGGTGGCGAGCTTGGGGAGGAACTTCTGCTTTTGCGCTTCGGTGCCGAATTCGAAGATCGGGACCATCACCAGCGAGCTCTGCACGCTGGCCATCGAGCGGTAGCCCGAATCGACGCGCTCGACTTCGCGGGCGATCAGGCCGTAGGCCACGTAGTTGAGGCCGGGACCGCCGTATTGCTCCGGGATCGTCGGGCCGAGCAGGCCGAGCGCGCCCATTTCGCGAAAGATGGCGGGGTCGGTTTCACCGCTGCGGAAACCTTCGATGACGCGGGGCGCGAGGCGCTCCTGGCAGTAGGCATTGGCCGCGTCGCGAATCATCCGCTCTTCGTCGGTCAGTTGCTGGTCGAGCAGGAGGGGGTCGTCCCAGTGGAATTGCGCTTTGGCGGCCATGTGGTTGTCTCCGGAATAGGGGAAAAGGGAAAAGAGGGGGAATGGGGTCGATCCTAGCCATGCGCGGGGTCGGGTGCAAACGATGAATCCTCACCCAGATATGTCATGCACGCATATCTTGCGCATGCACCGCCAGACGTTTCCATTGGTGACGGAGGGTTCCCAGTCATACACTACCGGCATACATGCGCCGCAAGATCCCGCCCCTGCAGACCCTCGTGTGCTTCGACGCCGCCGCGCGCCACGAGAGCTACACCCGCGCCGCGCAGGAACTCGCGCTCACCCAGAGTGCGGTGTCGCGCCAGATCGGCACGCTCGAGGCTTTCCTGGGCGTCGCGCTGTTCCGCCGCACGCGCCACGGCGTGGCACTCACCGCGAGCGGCGCGGCCTATGCGCGCCAGATCACCAAGCGGCTCGAGGCGATGGAGCGCGACACGCTCGACGCCATGGCCCACCAGGGCGAAGGCGGCTCGCTGTCGCTGGCGGCCGTGCCCACCTTCGCGACGCGCTGGCTGATGCCGCGCCTGAAAGGCTTCGCGGCGCTGCAGCCCGACGTGGTGGTGCACATCGAGACGCGCACCCGCCCTTTTCTCTTTGCCGATGCGGAGTTCGACGCCGCGCTCTATGCCGGAACGCCCGCACAGGTCGAGAACTGGGCTGGCACGCGTGCGCTCATGCTGATGCACGAAGACGTGGTGCCGGTGTGCAGCCCGTCGCTGCTGCAGTCACCCGGGCGCAAGGGCAAGGCCGTGACGCCGGCGGTCATCGCGCAGATGCCGCTGCTGCAGCAAAGCACGCGGCCCGACGGCTGGCGCCAGTGGTTCGACGCGCAACAGATCGACGCACCCAACGCGCGCGGCGGCCCGCGCTACGAACTGTTCTCGATCCTGGCCGCGGCCGCGTCGCATGGCCTGGGCGTGGCGCTGATGCCGACGATGCTGGTGGCCGACGAACTGGCGCGCGGCGAGCTGGTGGTGGCGTGCGACCGGCCGCTGTCGGGCGAGCGCAATTACTACCTCGTGACGCCGGAGCGGGCCGACCAGCGACCGCTGCTGAAGTTCTTCAGCGACTGGCTGCTGGAACAGGCCCGTCGGGGGTGAATCAGGCAGGGCGTCCAGGCCGAGCGCCCTGCTGCGCGAAAGCCTGGATCAGCGCAGGGAAGGCGTCGAACGCGGGCAGCGTGCCGAAGCTGTGCACCGCGGGCGTCGTCGCCCACGGCAGCTTCTCGTCGGTCCAGGTCTCGACGAAGGGCACGAACCATTCGTGCTTGTCGAGCATCGTGGGCCGCAGGTTGACGAACTCGTCCATGCCTTCGGTGCGCGTGAACATCCAGCTCTTGCAATTCGGGCAGCAGAAGTGGTGGGCGCTGCCATGCAGCCCGCCGATGACCGGCTCGCCCGACACCACCTCGAAGCCCGGTGTCGGAATCGCGAGCGAGAGCGAGAAGGCGCTCGCGCTCATGCGCTGGCAGCCGGTGCAATGGCAGGCCATCGACAGCAGCGGCGGCGCCGTGATGCGCAGGCGGACCTGGCCGCAGCGGCAGCCGCCTTCCCAGGGGAGTTGCCAGTCGCTGGCGGCTTGATCGGCGGGGGGTGTGGGAGTGCTCATGGGATTACTTCCTGGTGCTTGGCTGGGCCGGCGGTGCCGCCTTCTTCGCCGGTGGAATTCGGCGCGCCTTGAAAGGCCCGGTGACTTTTCCGAGCCACGGATCGCAGACGGCCCGGAGTTCCGGGTCGACACTGAACTGGGGATCCCGCGCGTCGAACAGAATCCTTTTCCTGGCCTGTGCCCGTACCAGCGCGAATGCGTTTTTCTCGGAACGGCTGTTGTCGAACATGAGGGTCATGTTCGCGATCTGCGTCGCGTGCCCGACCGCGGCCTGCGTGCGGGGGAACCGCTCGATCAGCTTCTTGCGATCCACGTCGTGACCGCCCTGCTGCTTGCGGGTGCTCACGCGAAAGACGGACATGTCCACCGAGACCAGCCCGACGAAAACCAGCACGACGAAGTACCCCGCGTCCTGCATCGCGCGGATGTCGTCGGCCTTGGACGCGTGGCCGCCGCCGGGCAAGGGCTTCCAGTGGGAGAAGACCGTCTCGAAGGCGAACGGCATGCGCTGGTCCATCACCAGGCTCTTGAAGGCGCGCACGCCCTCCTGGGACAGGACCTGCCATTTCTCGTCGTCATCGCGCAGCTGCTGGGCCCAGGCGGGGATGTGGCCGGTCCGGGGGTCCGCGTCCGGCAGGATGGACATCATCATCCGGTCGGCATTGATCAGCGGCATGCGCAGCGACCCCGCCAGGCGCGAATACCAGAGGGTGGATTTGCCGGCGCCGTTGTGGCCGGCCAGAACGAACGCCACCGGACGCGGGCCCCGCGTCTGATCGAGGAGCTTTTCCAGCGTCGGAGGGCGGCGGCTCACGCCTTGCTCGCGCGAAACCTTCCGTCGACCAGGCTGCCGACGACCTTGGTGCCGTCGACCGCTTCGCGAACGACCCTGGTCGGGTCCTGTGGGTCGGCGTAGTAGGCGAATATCCTGGCCGCGTTGGGCCCGCGAAAGACGACCGACCTGTCGATCCCGGGCTTGTTGAGCGCACGTGCCGCTTTTTTCAGCAGCACGGTCGTGTTGTCCTCGGGGCGGACAGCGGGACGGGGCGTCCTGCCTGTCTTGATCAAGGTCATGCCACGCCCCAGGGTCGCCACCGGCCGGCCCTGGACCAGCAGCCCGGTGGCGCTTTCGCGCGCAATGGTTTTTTCTCTTGCCATGGCCGGATGATCGCTCAAACAGTCGATGGCGGCCAATCCCGGCGCCAAAGGCCGCGACGGCATACCGGTGTCCGAAAACGGCGAGCCTCGTCGGCGTGGCAGCGAGACACTGCAGGCATGACAACCCACGCTCCCCGCATCGATGCCCTCGACTGGCCCCGCATCGAGACCGAACTCGCCACCCGCGGCTGCGCCGCCACCGGCCCCTTGTTCACCCCGAAAGAATGCACCCAGCTCGCGACGATGTACGACGAGGCCGGCCATTTCCGCAGCCGCGTGGTGATGCAGCGCCACGGCTTCGGCCAGGGCGAGTACCAGTACTTCGCGAACCCGCTGCCGCCGCTGATCGCCTCGTGGCGCAGCGCGCTGTACGAACGCCTCGCACCGCTGGCCAACGCCTGGGCCAGCGCCATGGGCCAGCCGGCCGACTATCCGCCCGGGCACGCCGCGTATCTCGCACGCTGCCACGCCGCGGGCCAGTTGCGCCCCACCCCGCTGCTGCTGCGCTACGACGAAGGCGACTACAACTGCCTGCACCAGGACCTGTACGGCGACCTGCAATTCCCGCTGCAGCTCACGGTGCTGCTGAGCCGGCCGGGCGAGGACTTCACCGGCGGCGAGTTCGTGCTGACCGAGCAGCGGCCGCGCATGCAGTCGCGCGCCGAGGTGGTGCCGCTCGCGCAGGGCGAGGCGGTGATCTTCGCGGTCAATCAGCGGCCGGTGGCGGGCACGCGCGGCACCTACCGCGTGACGATGCGCCACGGCGTGAGCCGCCTGCGCTCGGGACGGCGGCACACGGTGGGCATCATCTTTCACGACGCACGCTAGGGGCGCCTTGCATCGCGTTGACAGGCCCTGGACTTCAGCGCGGCGGCGGGGTGACGCGCGCCAGCACCAGGTACTGCATGTCGCTGATGAACAGCAGCTGCCCGGCGAGGGTCACCGAGTTCATCCGGCCCCTCATGCAGCGGCACGCTGCGCGGCAAAAGCCACGTACCAGTCGAGGCTGCCGGGGTTTGCCATGGCTTCACGGTTGACCACCTTTTCGATCGGCTGGCCCAGCAGCAGCTTCTTGATCGGCAGCTCCTGCTTCTTGCCCGAAAGGGTGCGTGGAATCTCGGCCACCTGGAAGATGTCGTTGGGCACGAAGCGCGGCGAAAGCGAGGTCTTGATCGCGTTGTTGATCCGGGTGCGCATCGCATCGTCGAGCGCGATGCCCGGACGCAGCACCACGAAGAGCGGCATGTAGCTGTCGCGCCCCAGGTACTCCAGATCGACCACCATCGAGTCGAGCACTTCGGGCAGGCCTTCGACCGCGCTGTAGATCTCGCTGGTGCCCATGCGCAGGCCCTGGCGGTTGATGGTGGCGTCGCTGCGGCCGTAGATGATGCAGCCGCCGTCTTCGCCGATTTTTATCCAGTCGCCGTGGCGCCAGACGCCGGGGTAGGTGTCGAAGTAGCTCGACAGGTAGCGCGCATTGCCTTCGTCGCTCCAGAAGTAGAGCGGCATCGACGGGATGGCCTTCGTGCAGACCAGCTCGCCCACTTCGCCGATGACCGGCTGGCCCTGCTCGTTCCAGGCCTCGACCGCATGGCCGAGCTCGCGGCACTGCATCTGGCCCGGCACCTCGGGCAGCTCGCGGTTGCCGCCGACGAAGGCGCCGCAGAAGTCGGTGCCGCCGGAGATGTTGCACCACCACACCGCCTTCGAGCCCGCATCGAGGATCTGCCGCGAGCCCCAGCGCTGCACCTCGTCGGGCAGCGGCGAGCCGGTGCTGCCCAGCGCCCTCACGCGCGAGAGGTCGCCGCACTCCTTCGCGACGATGCCGGCCTTCATGCAGTTGGTGAAGTAGGCCGCGCCCGCACCGAAGAAGCTGACCTTGTGCCGCGCCACGAAGCGCCACAGCACGCCCCAGTCGGGCTTCTCCTTGCCGCCCGCCGGGTTGCCGTCGTAGATGCAGATGGTGGCGCCGAAGGCCAGGCCCGAGAGCTGCGAATTCCACATCACCCAGCCGGTGGAGCTGTACCAGTGGTAGCGCTCGCCGAAGTTGTTGGCGCCGTAGCTCGCGCCCACGTCGTTGTGCAGGCCGCAGGCGTGCATGGTGAGCAGGATGCCGCCCTGCCCGTGCACGATGGGCTTGGGCAGGCCGGTGGTGCCGCTCGAGTAGACGATCCAGATCGGATGGTCGAAGGGCAGCCACTCGGGCTCGAAGGCCGCGACCTCGGCGTCGTTGCGGGCGGTGGCCTGCGTCCAGTCGGCGTCGTGTTCGACGGGGCTCGCGGCGAAGGGCGTCTTCACCAACAGCAGCTTCTGCACGCTCGGCAGCTGGCCGCGCAGTTCCTGCAGCACCGCGCTGCGGTCGAGCGGCTTGCCGCCGTAGTGCACGCCGTCGACCGCGATCAGCACCTTGGGTTCGATCTGGCGGAAGCGGTCGGCCACGGCGGCCGTGCCCATGTCGGGTGCGCAGACGCTCCAGATCGCGCCGATGCTCGAGCACGCGAGAAACGCGACCATGGTTTCCGGCACGTTGGGCATGTAGGCGGCCACGCGGTCGCCGCGCTGCACGCCGAGCGACTTCAGCGCGAAGGCCGCTGAAGCGACCTGCCGGCGCAGCTCGGGCCACGACATCTCGCGCACCTCGCCGAGTTCGTTGTCGCTCACGATGGCGGGCATGCCGGCGGCGTGGGCCGCATCGGCGTGGCGCAGCACCTCGCGCGTGTAGTTGACCTGGGCGCCGGGGAACCAGCGGGCACCGGGCATGCGCCCTTCCGCCAGCACCGCGGTGTGCGGCGTGGGCGACCGCAGGCCGGCGTAGTCCCAGATGCTCTGCCAGAAGGCGTCGAGGTCGGTGACGGACCAGCGCCACAGCGCGTCGTAGGTGTCGAAAGACAGGCCGCGCGTCTCGCGCAGCCAGTTCTGATACAGGCGGATCTGGGGAATGTTGGGAATATTGGGAACAGGCATGAACCGAGCGTAGCGCTGCGAACGACCGTGCTCAATCGGGGTTGACCTCAGGGTTTGTACGTGTGTACAACATATTTGTACAGACGTTCAATACGCCCCATGAACGCCCGCACCCCGCCCGTCAAGCGCAGCAGCCACCGGGCTGCCGCCATCAACGCCGAGGCCGGCCGGCCCGACCGCCGGCAGGCCATCCTGCTGGCGGCGGAAAAGCTCTTCGCGCAGCACGGCTACCACGCGGTGACGATCCGGCAGATCGCCGAGGAAGCCGGCGTGCCGCTGGCGCTGGTGGGCTACTACTTCGGCCCCAAGCAGGAGCTCTTCCACGCCATCTTCGAGCACTGGAGCCACACCATCGAAGAGCGGCTTGCACGCCTGGCGGCGGTGGAGAACGACCCCGAAGACCCGCAGACGCTGCCGCGCATCATCGAAGCCTTCACGGGCCCGGTGCTGGCCCTGCGCGCAAGCGCCGAGGGCGAGTACTACGCGCTGCTGGTGGCACGCGAGCTCTACCACGCCACCGAGGAAGCCGACCGCGTGCTGCGCGGCTACTTCGATCCGCTGGCCACGGCCTACATCGACGCGCTGCACGTCGCGCTGCCGCACGCCACGCGCGGACAGGTCGCGTGGGGCTACCAGTTCGCCCTGGGTTCGCTGCTGCATCACCTGAACGACAGCCGCATCGAGCGGCTCTCGCGCGGCGAGAACACGCGCGCCGACCCCGCGGTGGCGCCGATGCTGGTGAACTTCATCGCCGGCGGCCTGCGCGCCGCGCTGCCGCGACCCAGGACCCCGCGCACACCCAAAACCACCCCCAGGAGACACAAGCCATGATGAAAAGACGCACCCTGCTGTCGGCGCTCGCGGCCGCAGCGGCCGCCGCCGCGCTGCCTTCGCGCGCGCAGCAGTCCCATCCGAAGATCGTGTTCGGCTACACGGCCGTGACCGACTTCGCCTCGGTCTTCGTGGCGGCCGAAGAGGGCTACTTCAAGAAGCGCAGCCTCGACGTCGAGCTCAAGTTCATTCCGCTCAACTCCACCATTCCGGCGGCGCTGCAGTCCGATTCGCTGCAGATCGGCGGGCCCACGCCCTCGGTGTTCCTGCAGGCGGTGGACGGCGGGCTCGACCTCGTGCTGGTGGCCGGCGGCGGCCTCACCTCGAAGACGATCACCGGCTTCGGCCTGGTGGCGCGCGCGGGCTCGGGCATCAAGAGCCCGCAGGACTGCGTGGGCAAGAAGATCGGCGTGCCGGGGCTCGGGGCCTTCCTGCACGTGACCTTCCGCGCCTGGCTCAAGGACAGCGGCGTGGACTACCGCAAGGTCAACTTCGTCGAGGCTTCGTTCCCGCAGCATGCCGACCTGCTGCGCGGCGGCTCGGTGGATGCGGTGGTGTCGGCCGATCCGTTCATGAGCCGCATCACCGAGAGCGGCGCGGGCTATGTGGCCTCCTACTACTCGACCTTCCTGCCCGAGAACAACCAGACCATCGTGCATGCGGCCAAGCGCGAGTGGGTGGCGAAGAACCCGGCAACGGCACGCGCCTTCCGCGAGGCGCTGGTCGAATCCGGCGGCTTCATGCAGCAGCCGAAGAACGACGCGAAGGTGCGCACGGCCATCGGCAAGTACATCAAGCTGCCGCCCGAGGTGCTGGCCAAGGTGCAGATCTCGCCGCCCGGCCCCACGGTGAGCGAGAAGCAGCTTGGCTACTGGACCGGGCTGATGAAGGAGCAGGACATGCTGAAGACCAATGTCGACGTTGCGAAGCTGATCGCCAAGTGATTGCCGCCCCCGCCCCGATCACCGCGCGCGCCGCGCTTTCCGCGAGCGTTGCGCGAACGCCTGCGAGCTCCACGATGCAAGCCACACCCTTCCTGCGCTTCGACGGCGTCGCCATCCGGCTCGGCGGCCGCGAGATTCTTTCGCCCACGTCCTTCGACGTGGCGCGCGGCGAGTTCGTCTGCATCGTGGGCCCGAGCGGCTGCGGCAAGACCACGCTGCTGCGCGCGGCCAGCGGGCTGGTCACGGCCAGTGCCGGCGAGGTGCGGCGCAACGGCGTGAAGATGACCGAGCCTTCGCGCGAAGTGGCTTTCGTGTTCCAGGACTACGGCCGCGCACTGCTGCCGTGGCGCACGGTGGAGGGCAATGTGAGCCTCGCGCTCGAAGCGGCCGGCGTGCCCGCGGCCGAGCGCGCACCACGCATCGCCGATGTGCTCGGCAAGGTCGGCCTGGCGAAGCATGCGCAGAAGTTCCCGGTACAGCTCTCGGGCGGCATGCAGCAGCGCGCGCAGATCGCACGCTGCCTCGCGCAGAAGCCCGAACTGATGATGATGGACGAGCCCTTCGGCGCGCTCGATGCGCTCACGCGCCAGAGCCTGCAGGACGAGCTGGCGCGGCTGGTGCGCGACGACGGGCTCACGGTGCTGTTCGTCACGCACGATCTCGAAGAGGCCATCTACCTCGGCGACCGCGTGATCGCATTGCAGGCCAATCCCGGCCCGGGCCGGCCCAGCCTCGCACGGATGATCGACGTGAAGATTCCGCGACCGCGCGACCAGCTCACGACCAAGGAGCATCCGGAATACCTGCAGTTGCGGCGCGAGCTCTTTGCCTTCATCGAGCAAGGCCATGACTGAAAGCCGCCTCTTCCATCGGCTGCGTCCCTGGGTGCTGCCCGCGGTGCTGATCGGTGCCTTCGAGTGGTACGCGCGGCGTGCGGCGGCACTGGGCAGCGATGCGCTCGCACCGCCGAGCGCAGCCGCCAAGGCCTTCGTCAGAGCCGCCATGGACGGTTCGCTCTGGCAGGCCACCGGCTTCACGCTGGGCACTGCCGCCCTCGGCCTGCTGCTGGGCGCGGTGTTTGGCATTGCGCTGGGCCTGGTGCTCGGGCTCTCGCGCCGCGCGGCGCAGCTCGGCTCGCTCTCCATCGAAGTGCTGCGGCCCGTGCCCTCGGTGGCGTTGATTCCGCTTGCGATGCTGACCTTCGGCTTCGGCGTGCGCATGGAGCTGGCCATCGTTGCCTTCGCCACCTTCTGGCCGCTGCTGGTGCTGGTGCAGTCGGCGGTGCAGCAGATCGAGCCGCGGCTGCTCGAAGTGAGCCGCGTGCTGGGCCTGTCGGCGCGCGAGCGGGCCTTCAAGATCGTGCTGCCGGCCATCGTGCCGCGGCTGTTCGTCGCGCTGCGGCTCGGCGTGGCGGTGGCGCTGGTGGTGGCCGTGACGGTGGAGATCGCGGCCAACCCCAATGGCATGGGCTACGCGATGATGATCGCGCAGCAAAGCTTCGACCCCGCGCTGATGCTCGCCTGGCTGGGCTGGATCGGCGTGGTGGGCTTCGCGGTCAATGCGGGCATGCTGTTGCTGCAGCGCGCGGTCGCGCGGCGGATGGGGGTGCTGTCATGAACGGCAACCGCCCCGGCATGCACTGGCTCGGTTCGCTCGCGGTGCTCTGCGTGTTGATCGCGCTCTGGTGGACGGCCAGCAACGCGGGCTGGGTCAGCCGCGTGTTCCTGCCGACGCCGCAGGCCACCTTCGCCAGCCTGCTCGAAGGGCTCAACCTCTCGGGCCCGAGCGGAAACGGCGGCAACGGCGAGCTGCTCGCCTTCACGCAGGCCACCGTCGGCCGCATGGTGCAGGGCTGGCTGCTGGCCTCGCTCTTCGGCGTGCTGCTGGGCGCGGCCATCGGCGTGTCGCCTTCGGTGCGCGCATGGGTGCAGCCGACGCTCGAGTTCATCCGCCCGCTGCCCGCATCGGCACTGCTGCCGCTCGCCATCTCGATCTTCGGCCTGAACCCCGGCATGGTGCTCTTCGTGGTCGCCTTCGGCGCGATGTGGCCGGTGCTGCTGGCCACGGTGCACGGCTTCGCGGCCGTGGAGCCGCGGCTGTCGGAAGTGGCGCGCTGCCTGCAGATGTCGCGCGCCGCGTACATCTGGAAGATGGGCCTGCCCAATGCCATGCCCGACATCCTGGCCGGCATGCGGCTCGCGCTGACCATTGCGCTGATCGTCGCGGTCGTGGGCGAAATGATCGCCTCGCAGAGCGGGCTGGGCCAAGCCATTCTTCTCGCCGCGCGCGCCTTCCGCGCCAGCGACCTCTTCGCCGGCATCGTGCTGCTCGGGCTCATCGGCTTCGTGAGCAACGCGCTGCTGGCCTTTGCCGAGAAACGGCTGCTGCGCTGGCAGCAACCCTGATCGATTCATTCCTTCACGCCAACACCAACACCCCCACAAGGAACTTCCGTCATGCCACGCAAATTCGTCGATCTCTCGATCTTTCTCGAAAACGACGTGCTCTCCGACCCCCCCGCCTTCGCGCCGAAGATCCAGTACTTCACGCACGAGCAGACCTACGAGCAGATCGCGCCCTTCTTTCCCGGCTTGAAAAAGGAAGACCTGCCCGACGGCGAAGGCTGGGCCGTGGAGCTGGTGCAGCTCTCCACGCACAACGGCACGCACCTCGATGCGCCCTATCACTTCCACTCGACCATGGACAAGGCACTGGGCGAGAAGAAGCCGGCCATTGCGATCCACGACGTGCCGCTCGAATGGTGCTTCCAGCCCGGCGTGAAGCTCGACTTTCGCCACTTCGCCGACGGCTACGTGGTCACAGCCGACGACGTCGAGGCCGAACTCGCGCGCATCGGCCACACGCTGAGCCCGCTGGAGATCGTGGTGGTCAACACGCGCGCCGGCTCGCGCTATGGCCACGACGACTACGTCTCGGCCGGCGCGGGCATGGGCTACGAAGCCACCATGTACCTGCTGGAGCGCGGCGTGCGCCTCACGGGCACCGACGCCTGGAGCTGGGACGCGCCCTTCGTGCACACCGCGAAGAAATACGGCGAAACGCAGGACGCCTCGCTGATCTGGGAAGGCCACAAGGCCGGCCGCGACATCGGCTACTGCCACATCGAGAAGCTGCACAACCTCGAAGTGCTGCCGCCGACGGGTTTCTTCATCAGCTGCTTCCCGCACAAGATCCGCGGCGCCTCGGCGGGCTGGACGCGTGCGGTGGCCATCTTCGACGATGCGCTGATGGCGTCGGTCTGAGCGAGAGGAAGGCACCGCCATGGTTGCACTCAATCACACGCATGACGCCAACGCCAGGAGCTGGGTCGACACAGCCAACGCCGCGGGCACGGACTTCCCGATCCAGAACCTGCCGTATGCGGTGTTCCGCCGCACGGGCAGCACCGAGCCGTTTCGCGGTGGCGTGGCCATCGGCGACCAGGTGCTCGACCTGGCGGCGCTGGCTTCCGGCCGGCACGTCGGTGGGCTGGCGCTCGATGCGGCGCGGGCCGCCGCGCAGCCTGCGCTGAACGATTTCTTCGCGCTCGGCGCCGCCGCATGGCAGGCGCTGCGCCACGCGGTCTTCGCGCTGCTGCGAAGCGACGCGCCGGCAGCCACCGTGAACGACCTGCGCAAGTGCCTCGTGCCGCAGGCCGAGGTCGAATACACCGTGCCCGCGCGCATCGGCGACTACACCGACTTCTACACATCGATCGATCATGCGCTGAACATCAGCCGCCTGATGAACCCCGACGGCGACGTCACGCCGAACTTCCGCTGGATTCCGACCGCGTACCACGGGCGCGTGTCGACCATCGGCGTGAGCGGACAGCGCTTTCACCGTCCGATGGGGCAGACGATGGCACCGGGCGCGAAGGCGCCCACGTACCACGCATGCGCGCGGCTCGACTACGAGCTCGAACTCGGCGTGTGGATCGGCGAAGGCAATGCGGCCGGCGAACCCATTCCACTGGAACGCGCCGAGGCGCACATCTTCGGCATCTGTTTGCTCAACGACTGGTCGGCACGCGACATCCAGTTCTGGGAGATGGCGCCGCTCGGCCCCTTCCTCGCGAAGAACTTCGCGACCACCATCTCGCCATGGATCGTGACGATGGAAGCGCTCGCGCCCTATCGCGAGGCCTGGAGCCGGCCGGCCGGCGAGCCCCAGCCGCTCGCCTACCTGGAGAGCGAAGCGAACCGCGACAGCGGCGCGATCGACATCGGCCTCGAGGTCTGGCTCGAAAGCGAGAAGGCGCGCGATGACGGGAGCGGTCCCTCGCGCCTGTCGCGCACGAGCTTCAGGCACCAGTACTGGAGCGTGGCGCAGATGGTGGCGCACCACACGATGGGCGGCTGCAAGCTGAACCCCGGCGACCTGTTCGGCAGCGGCACCATCTCGGGCCCCGGTCCGGGAGAAGCCGGCGCGATCATCGAGTTGACGCGCGCGGCGCAGAGCCCCGTCACGCTGGCCAACGGCGACCGGCGCGGATTTCTGGAAGACGGCGATGCGGTGCTGCTGCGCGGCTGGTGCGAGAAGCCGGGGCATGCGCGCATCGGATTTGGGGAGAGCCGGGGGACGGTGCTGCCGGCGAAGGGCTGACGGCAACAAAACCACAGCGGGTGTTGACGCCGGAGTAAACACTATTTACAGTCCGATTCCCTCGCGGATTCGACCACGTCGATCCGACAGACAACCACCACCCACACACCTCATCGTGAACGCAGCACCGGTCCTCGCCATCAGCAGCACCTGCCCCGCATCGGCCAGAGCGCTCGTGCGCGCCGCAAGCCATTCGGATTCCACGCAGCTGGGCAATCAGGCGTCACCGGGCGGAGGCAGCGCATAGCGCGCATCTCTTCAACTCTTTTCAGTAGAGGCCCGGATACCGAATGGTTCCGGGCCTTTTTCTTTCCACGCGCCGTCATCCGAAATCATCTACACAGGGAAAAAACATATGCGCAAACTTGTCACCGTCCGTGCCGTCGACGCCATCCGCCCGATCCCCGGAGCCGATGCGATCGAATGCGCGGTCGTCGAAGGCTGGACCGTCGTCATCAAGAAGGGCGAGTTCGCTGTCGGCGACCGATGCGTGTTCTTCGAGATCGACGCATTCCTGCCGCTCGACGATCCACGCTTCGCCTTTCTGGAGAAAGCCGCGATCACCTGGAACGCGCAGCGCGGTGTGCGGCTTCGCACGATGAAGCTGCGCGGCCAGATTTCGCAAGGGCTGATCCTGCCGCTGTCTCAGTTCTCGGAGATCGATGCGCTGGCGCTGGCCGATCCTGCACTGCGCCAACGCGATTGGGCCGAGCTCCTCGGCATCGGGAAATGGGAGCCCGTGATCCCGGCCTGCCTGTCGGGCGAGGTCGAAGGAGTGTTCCCGTCCTTCATCGCCAAGACCGACCAGGAGCGGATCCAGAACCTGCCCGAGGTCCTGGCGTCCAGGGACGGACACGCGTTCGAGGTCACGGTCAAGCTCGACGGCTCCAGCATGACCGTGTTCCACAACGCAGGCGCGCTCGGTGTCTGCGGCCGCAACTGGCAGCTCAGTGAAACGGCAGGCAACAGCCTGTGGCGCGTGGCGCGGCAAGACCGCCTGCTCGAAGCCCTGGCAGCACTCGGCCGAAACCTGGCGCTGCAGGGCGAGATCATCGGCGACGGCATCCAGGGCAACCCGGAGAAGCTGCGCGGCCAGGAATTTCACGTCTTCGACGTGTTCGACATCGACCGTGGCAGCTACTGTGGAATGGAAGAGCGTGCGGCCGTCATCGACGCCCTGCGTGCCCTGGGGACGACGGTTCGTACCGTTCCGCTGCTGGAGGTCATCACGATCGACCGCTTCGGCGGATCGATGGCCGAGGTGCTGGCGTACGCCGAAGGGCCGTCGCTGAACCCGGACACCACCCGTGAAGGTCTGGTGTTCAAGCGGCTGGACGGTCAGCTGTCGTTCAAGGCGATCTCGAACCGCTACTTGCTGAAGCACGCAGACCGCTGAGCAAGCCCTAAAAGAAAAGGCCACCGGTGAGGTGGCCTTTTGCATGAAATATGGAGCGGGAAAAGAGTCTCGAACTCTCGACCTCAACCTTGGCAAGGTTGCGCTCTACCAACTGAGCTATTCCCGCATTTCGAGCGTCGAATTATAGGGGGCTCCGAGCCCGATTTTTCCGAGCCCGCGAAAAAAGTGGGGTCAAGCGCCGAACACCATCGCGCGATGCATCGACGTGCCGGCCATCACGCCGTCGGCCGAGGCCAGCGTGGCGTTGTGCATCATCATGGCCGCATCGCCCGCGGCGTACACGCCCGGCACGGTGGTCATCTTCATCGCATCGGTGCGGATCACCGGGCCGAACGGGCCATCGTCGAACGCGCATCCGAGCTGCCCGGCAAGCGGACTGCCGGGGCGCGTGCGAGGCGCCATGAACATCGCGTCGATCGGCACGAGCCGGCCGTCGTCGAGGCGGGCACCGGAAAGATCGCGCCCCGGGCCTTCCAGCGCTACGATGCGCCCCGGCTCGATGGCCACGCCGCGCGCCTGCAGCCTGGCGCGCGCCTCGTCGTCCACCGTGTGGTTGCCGTTCAGGAAGAGCGTGGCCTGTCCCCATTCGGCGATCAGCATCGCATGGTCCGGCGGGTGCGGGGCCTCGATCAAGACGCCCAGCCTGCGGCCGCTGAATTCGTAGCCATGGCAATAGGGGCAGTGCAGCACGCTGGTGCCCCAGCGTTCGCTCACGCCGGCGATGCCGTCGGGAAAGCCGTCCTGCACGCCGAAGGCCAGCATGAGCTTGCCGGCCGACACCTGCCGATCGCTGTCGATCGATGCGATGAAGCCGCCGGCCTCATCGGCATGGGCGCCGACCACGCGGCCCTCGATGAAGGCGACGTTCGGGTACGCCAGCAGCTTGGCGCGCGCGTCGGCAATCATCTTCAGCGGCGGCACGCCGTCCTGGCCGAAGAAGCCGTGCGCCGCGGCGGCGAAGCGGTTGCGTGGTGCGCCCGCATCGACCACGCACACCTTCTTTCGTGCGCGCGCAAGCTGCATGGCAGCGGAAAGGCCGGCAAAGCTGCCGCCCACGACAAGAGCGTCATAGCGCATGTTCAATGTCCTTCCTGGTAAAGCCGCCGCCTGTCATGCGGCGATGAAAGTCCTTGGAGAGATCGGCCAGCGTGATGCTGTTGAAACGCTTGAGCAGCAAGGCCTCGGCCGCATCGAAGGCGTCGTCCAGCGCCGCATTCACGGCCTGCTCGACGATGCAGCCGGGGCTCTCGGTACGATTGCCCATCGCGAGCAGCGCGGGCGCGCCGACGGCGTTGTGGATGTCGCCCAGCGTCACGCGGGCCAGCGAGCACGACAGCACCCAGCCGCCGCCGTGGCCCTTGGCCGAACTCACGAAGCCGGCCTGGCGCAGGCCCGCCATGAGCCGGCGCACCACGACCGGGTTGGTGTGCATCGCCGCCGCGAGCGACTCGGACGTGATCGGCCCGTCCATCTCTGCCATGTGCAGCAGCACGTGAAGAACGCCTGAAAGCTTGCTGTCTCGTTTCATGCAACATTATGAGTTGCAAGAAAACATGAATGCCTGAAGAGCGGCGTCTTGGCCCTATCGGCAAAACGGTTACCGCCTGTTATCGTCGGCCGCCCTCACGCCGCCAGCCGACCGCATGCCCACCGCCCTCCCCCCGATCCTGCTCGACGCCGCGCTGCGCGGGGTGTTGATCGCGTTGCTGCTCCTGCTGGCGATGGTGCTGGGCCGCGACCGCCCTCGGCTGCCGGCGGCGCGGACCGGCGTGGCGCTGACGCTCGGCCTCTGCGTGCAGGTCATCGGTTCGACGCCGACGTTCGAGGCCCTGGTACCCCGGCTCTGGCAGGCGCCGCTGATCGCCGTCTCGGTCGGCAATGCGGTGCTGTTCTGGGTGTTCGTGCAGGCGCTGTTCGATGACGACTTCGCGCTGCGGCCGCTGCATGTCGTGGCCTGGATCGCGGTCGCTGTGCTGGCGGCGTTCAATTGCGCGGTCGTGGCCGGCGGTGCGTCGGTGCTCGCGCCGGTCGCGATGGGCCTGCAACGTGCCGTTCCGCTGGTGTTCGCGGTGCTGGCCGCGTTCGCCGCGGCGTCGCATTGGCAGGACGACCTGGTGGAGAAGCGGCGCCGGCTGCGCGTGTTCATCGTGGTGACCGGCATCGGCTACAGCGTGGCGATGCTGGCCGTCCGGCTGGCGTCGCCACGCGGCCAGCTGTCGGGCCTCTCGGCCACGGCGGATGTGGCCATGCTGCTGCTGATCGTGGCGGTGGTGGCGTGGCGGATGGTGCGGCTGGCGGGGTCGGAGTTGTTTCCGGCGGCGCGGGCGCCGGCGGTGCCTCCCCTGGCACCGCCCGTCCAGCCGGTCGGCGTCCAGCCGATTGCCGTCGAGCCAGACGCCGTCGAGCCAGTTGCCGTCCAGCCGGCGGCCCCGCCGCCGCCCGAAGCCGACCCCGCCGAAGATCGCCTCGCCGAATCCTTGCAGCGCGCCATGGCTGTCGAGCGCATCTACCGCAGCGAGGACCTGAGCGTCGCCACCCTCGCCGCGCGGCTGGCCGTGCCGGAGTACCGCCTGCGGCGGCTCATCAACCAGCGGCTCGGGCACCGCAACTTCAACGCCTTCGTCAACGGCTTCCGGCTCGAGGAGGCACTGGCGGCGCTGGCCGATCCGGGCAAGCGCGAGCTGCCCGTCCTGACGATCGCGCTCACGGCAGGCTTCCAGTCCATCGGGCCGTTCAATCGCGCATTCAAGGCGGCCACCGGCTTCACGCCCACCGAATTCCGCAGGCAAAAGCTGGCCGAATCCTGAAATCGGCGGCCCGAAAGCCGCGCTTGGAGCTTTCGGCAAGACACAGCGGGTGGACCGCGGCATCGTCCGGGTCGCCGAGGGCATGGGCCTTCGACGACAACAAGGAGTTCGATCGATGCGACGTCTGTTTTCCCTTTTGCCGGCCCTGGTGCTGGCACTGCTGTCCGGGCTGGCGCACGCCGCCATGGGCCTGGCCGAGATTCCCGGCATGTCCGGCGATGGGCCGGTCACGGTGTTCTATCCATCGAACGACAAGGCCCAGCCGACCCGGCGCGGCCCTTTCACGTTGAATGTGGCGGTGCAGGGTGCGCCAGCTCGCGGCAACGGCCGGCTGATCGTCGTCTCGCACGGATCGGGCGGCGCGCCCTGGGTGCATTCGGATCTGGCCCGCAGCCTGGTGGACGCCGGCTTCGTCGTGGCGATGCCCGAGCACAAGGCCGACAACTACAAGGACGAGAGCAATCCGGGCCCCGACAGCTGGACGCTGCGGCCGGCCGAGGTATCGCGCGCCATCGACGCGGTGGGGCGCGACGCGCGCTTCGCGCCGCTGCTGAAGCTCGACAGGGTCGGGATGTACGGCATGTCGGCCGGTGGCCACACCGCACTGAGCCTGGCCGGCGGGCGCTGGTCGCCGGCCGCGTTCAAGCAGCATTGCGAAACCGACCTGGAGGGCGACTTCCAGTCCTGTGTCGGCCTGATCACCCGGCTGACCGGGAGCGGGCTCGACGGCATCCGGAAATGGGGCGCGCTGTTCGTGATCCGCCACCGCTTCGGCGACGCCACGCCGCGCGCGCACAACGACCCACGCATCGCCGCCGTGGTGGCGGCGGTGCCTTCATCGGCTGACTTCGACATGGCCTCGCTCGCCACGCCACGCGTCCCGCTGGGGCTCATCACCGCGCAGCAGGACCGCTGGCTGGTGCCGCGGTATCACAGCGATCGGGTGCTCGCGGCCTGCTTGCCGCGTTGCGAGCTGATCGCCGATTTGCCGACAGGCGGTCACGGCTCGTTACTTTCGCCGCTGCCGCCGGGGCTCACCGGGCTGGTCGGCGACATGCTCAACGACCCGCCCGGATTCGATCGTGCGGCGCTATTGGAGGTCAACCGCAAGACAACATCCTTCTTCAGTACGCATCTGCTGCCTTGACCAAGATGGCGCCCCTAACGCATCACCCCCCATTTCGGACGACGGAGGCGTCCCACAAGCGAGAGCGACTGTCTCGCACACGGCGACATAGGGGCCGCCCGCCACGGTAGCGACCGAACTGGCCCACAAGCCGGTTCTCGTCAGTGACCACTCAAACGAAAGGAACAGTCACCCATGAAGCAGCAACAACACAAGTCCATCGTCGTCGGCGCCTTGCTCGCAGGCCTGCTTGCCATGAGCGGCTTCGCTCAGGCACAGGGTGTCGGGGTCGGCGTGGGCGTGAATGCCGATGTCAACACCTCCGGCACCGTCAAGGCCGCGCCGGCCCAAGGCAGTGCAGGCGCAGGCGCCGGGACCGCCGCGAATGCCGGCACCTCCGCCAGCGGCGGCGGCGCCGGCGGTGCGGTGGGCGGCCTGGGCAACTCGGTCGGCGGCGTGGTCGGCGGCGCAACGGGTGC
>NZ_JBFUHN010000039.1:0-62816 GCF_056402375.1 Variovorax sp. P4_B10
GCATCAAGCAGAAATTCACTCGAGCCTATCGACCACAAACCAATGGCAAGGCCGAGCGCTTTATCCAGTCAGCGTTACGCGAATGGGCCTACGGCCGTGCATATGCCAGCTCGGATCAACGCCGAGCTGCGTTGCCGGTCTGGAATCACTTCTATAACTGGCACCGGCCCCATCACGGCATCGGCTGCCAGCCTCCTATGTCTCGGCTCTCGAATTCACGCAACAACCTCTTGACTCTTCACACCTAGGCCGCGCCGGGGGACATTCGCGGAGCAAGGTACCCCGTCGGCGTGAGCGCGCCCTGAACAGAGCCGTCACGCATCGAAAGGCGCCCGGTCAGCGCTTCTTGCTGCCGAAGATCCCGCCGAGCACGCCGCGCAAGATTTCCTTGCCCACCGAAGTGCCCATGGTGCGCACGGCCGACTTGGCCATGGTCTGCACCAGGCCATCGTGCTTCGCGCCGCGCGGGCCGGTGGTGCCGAAGAGCATGTCGTTGAGCATGCCACCCATGCCGGACCCCGACGCATCGGCGCCGCCCTTGCCGGCCGGTGCGTTGGCCGCCGGCGCATCGGGGGCGGATTCGGCGCGGCCCTTGAGCTTTTCGTAGGCCGATTCGCGGTCCACCGTCTTTTCATAGACGCCGGCGACGAGCGAGTTGGCGACGAGCGCCTTGCGCTGATCGGGCGTGATCGGGCCGAGCTGGCTGCCGGGCGGCAGCACGAACACGCGCTCGGTCACGCTCGGACGGCCCTTGGCGTCGAGGAAGCTCACCAGCGCCTCGCCGACGGCCAGCTCGGTGATGGCGGTCTCGATGTCCAGCCCGGGCTTCTGGCGCATGGTGCTGGCGGCTGCCTTCACGGCTTTCTGGTCGCGCGGCGTGAAGGCGCGCAGCGCATGCTGCACCCGGTTGCCGAGCTGGGCCAGCACCGTGTCGGGAATGTCCAGCGGGTTCTGCGTGACGAAATAGACGCCCACGCCCTTGGAGCGCACAAGGCGCACCACCAGCTCGATGCGTTCCACCAGCGCCTTGGGCGCCTCGTTGAACAGCAGGTGCGCCTCGTCGAAGAAGAAGGCCAGCTTGGGCTGGTCGGGGTCGCCGATTTCGGGCAGCTGTTCGAACAGCTCCGACAGCATCCACAGCAGGAAGGTGGCGTACAGGCGCGGCGAGTTCATGAGCTTGTCGGCGGCCAGGATGTTGATCACGCCCTTGCCGCCCACCGTCTGCATGAAGTCGGCAATGTTGAGCATCGGCTCGCCGAAGAATTTCTCGCCGCCCTGGGTTTCGATCTGCAGCAGGCCGCGCTGGATGGCGCCCACGCTCGCGGCGCTGATGTTGCCGTACTGGGTGGTGAACTGGCTCGCGTTCTCGCCCACGTACTGCAGCATGGCGCGCAGGTCCTTGAGGTCGAGCAGCAGCATGCCGTTGTCGTCGGCGATCTTGAACACCAGGTTCAGCACGCCGGCCTGGGTTTCGTTCACGTCGAGCATGCGGCCCAGCAGCAGGGGGCCCATGTCGGAGACGGTGGCGCGCACCGGGTGGCCCTGTTCGCCGAACACGTCCCACAGGGTGACGGGGCAGGCGGAGGGCTCGGGCAGGTCGATGCCGCGTTCCTTCAGCGTGGCGGCCAGCTTGTCGCCGATGCTGCCTTTCTGGCTGATGCCGGTCAGGTCGCCCTTGACGTCGGCCATGAATACGGGCACACCGATGCTGGAAAGCTTCTCGGCCATGGTCTGGAGCGAGACGGTCTTGCCGGTGCCGGTTGCGCCGGTGATCAGGCCGTGGCGATTGGCAAGGCTCGGAAGGAGGGCGCACTCGATGGTGTCGTGGCGTGCGATCAGAAGGGGGTCGGCCATGGGTGCTCCGGGTCGTATCGAAGCGGGCAGTCTAATCAAGCCGCGCTCCTATAATCCACGACCCGCACGGTAGTTCAGGAAAAAGTTTCAGGAGGTTTTTTTGTCATCGACTGCTCAGCCCCCCATTCCCGCCACTGGCGATGCGTCAGAACAGTCGCCGATTGAAAAAGAACTGGCCGTCCTGCTCGTGAACGCACTCAATCTCGAGGTCGCCCCCGAGGACATCGTCCCCACCGATCCGCTGTATGGCGAAGGCCTGGGGCTCGATTCGATCGACATCCTCGAAGTCGCGCTCGAAGTGTCGCGGCGCTACGGCTTCCAGCTGCGCTCCGATGACGAGCGCAATCAGCAAATCTTCCAGTCGCTGCGCACGCTCGCGACCCACGTCGCCCAGCATCGCAGCGCTTCCTGACCCATGTCACGATGGCGACTGGCGTTCCTCCTGCTGGTGGGCGTGGCGTATGCGGGCCTGTCCCACTGGATGACGCTGTTCCACGCCACCGAGCCGTGGGCGGTGGTGGTGCTGCTCGGGCCGCTCTGGCTCGCGGCACTGGGCTTTGCCGCCAGCCGTTTCGGGCGCCTGGGTCTTGCCGGGGCGCTGCTGCTGGGCATCGGCGGCTTCGCGCTCGTCTTCCTCGGCGAAGCGGGCGACCCCAACCGTCTCTATGTGCTCCAGCATGTGGCCATCAATGGCCTGCTGTGCGGCTGGTTCGGTTCCACGCTGCGCGGTGACGGCCTCTCCCTGATCACCCAGTTCGCTCAGCGGGTGCATCCGCTGGAAGGCCACATGAAGGCCTACACCACGCAGCTCACGCGCATCTGGACGGGATACTTCGCCGTGATGGTCGTGGCGTCGATCGCGATCTACCTGACCCTGCCGTTCTCGGCCTGGTCGCTGTTCGCCAATGTGCTGTCGCCGGTGATGGTGACGCTCCTGTTCGTCGGAGAACACTTCCTGCGCTACCGGCTGCACCCCGAGTTCGAGCGCACCCGGCTCGTCGATGCGGTGCGCGCCTTCTACGGCACGTCGCCGGCCGACCACGGCGCCGGCCCCCGATGACACAGGCGCTGCCCGCGTGACGACAGACACCCATTTCCTGCCGCTGCTCGCGGACCGCGACCCCGACGCTCCCCTGGCCTGGCGCGCCGGCGTGCCCGTGAGCACCCGCCAGTTCCTGGCCGACGTCGCCCGCTTTGCACCGGTGCTGCCGGCAGAGGGGGCTGCAGTCAACCTGTGCGTCGATCGCTATGCCTTCGCGGTGAGCCTGGCAGCGGCGCTGGTGCGGGGCCATGCGAGCCTGCTGCCGCCCGATGCACGGCCCGACACGCTGGCCCGCCTGCTCGAATCCGGCGGCACCGGCCTTTTCGCGCTCACCGACGACCCGAAGCTCCAGACGCCCGGCATGCAGCGCGTGCTGATTGAAAGCCGCTCCGGCCTCGACGGCGATGCGAGCGCGGCCGTGCCGGCGTTCGACGGCGCGATGCATGCGGCCAGCCTGCTCACTTCCGGCTCCACCGGTGTGCCGCAGCCGCATGCCAAGACGTGGCGCACGCTGGTGGGCGACGTCGCGGTCGCGGTCGAACGGCTTTGCCGGGTGCTCGAGCGCCCCTCGCTCGAAGGCCTCACGCTGGTTGCGACCGTGCCGGTGCAGCACAGCTACGGGCTGGAGTCGTCGGTGCTGCTGGCCATGCTGGGCGGCGCCGCCTTCGAAAGCGGGCGGCCGTTTTTTCCGGCCGACGTGGCGCAGACGCTGGCCTCGGTGCCGCGCCCGCGCGCGCTGGTGACCACGCCGTTCCACCTCAAGACGCTGCTGCTGTCGGGCATCGAGCTGCCGCCGGTGGACCTGATTCTTTCGGCCACCGCGCCGCTGTCGCCGCAGCTCGCGGCCCAGGCCGAGGAGGCCATGGGCGGCGTGCTGCTCGAAATCTACGGCAGCACCGAATCGGGCCAGGTCGCCACCCGCCGCACAACCGAGAGCGAAGTCTGGGAAACCTTCGGCCAGATCCGCGTGCATGCGGAGCCGGGCGAAGGCGACGGGCCGGAGCGCTTCATCTTCGACGGCGACTTCCTGCCCCAGCCGACGCCCATGGCCGATGTGCTCGAGCTGCTCGACGAACGCCGCTTCCGGCTGTTCGGTCGCGCGAACGACCTGATCCATGTGGCGGGTCGGCGCAGTTCGCTGGCGCACCTGAACTACCACCTCAACAGCATCGCCGGCGTCGAGGACGGCGCTTTCTGGCTGCCCGACGAAGTGGCCGACGGCGTGGTGCGGCCGGTGGCTTTCGTGGTCGCGCCCACGTTGACCGCAGGCGCCATCGTTGCTGCGCTGCGACAACGCCTCGAGCCGGTGTTCGTGCCGCGCCGCGTGGTGCAGGTGAAAGCCTTTCCGCGCGAAGGCACGGGCAAGCTCACGGTGCGCGCGCTGCGCGAATTCGCACTGGCGCAGCTCGCGGAAGACGACACGCCGGTGCAGATCGCCCACACGGTGCCTGCCGACCATCCCTCCTTGGCGGGCCATTTCCCCGGTCAACCCCTGCTTCCCGGCGCGTTGGTGCTGGCCGAGGTCATGGAAGCCATTCAGCGCGTACCGGCCCTGGTCGCGCGGCTCGGCGCGACCCCCACGCTCGCGGCGGCCAAGTTCCTGGCGCCGGTGCGGCCCGGCAGCACGCTCTCCATCGAGCTGCATCCGGAAGCCGGGACTGGTCGCGGCGTGCGTTTCGACGTGCGTTGCGACGGCGTGGTGGCTGTCAGCGGCCGCTGGACGGCTGTGCAAGAGTCGGCGTGATGAAACACACCGACGCCGAAACGCGCGCGGTCAACGAGGCGGCCGCAACCGCCCAGACCACGCAGCAGCAAGGTGACTGGGCCCGTGCGCCCGAGCGCAGCAACATGCTGGCCTTGCGCTTCATCTGCCTGATGGCCCTGGTGTGCGGGCGCCACATCACGCGCCTGCTGCTGCCGCCGATCAGTCTCTACTTCCTGCTGTTCGCACCTGCGCAACGCCGGCACATCAAGCACTACCTGTTCCGGGCCATCGGCCCGCACGCGGGCTGGATCGACGGTTATCGGCTGCTGCACGCCTTCTCCTCGACGGTGCTCGACCGCGTGTACTTCCTGCGCGGGCGCATGGAGCTCTTCGATCTGAAGATCGAAGGCAACGTCCCGCTCGAGACCGAGGCTGCCGAAGGCCGGGGCGCCTTCCTGCTCGGCGCCCATGTGGGCAGCTTCGAAGTGCTGGGCGCCTGCAAGCAGCAGACGCACCAGCACGGCCTGCGTCTGGCGATGCTGATGTACCCGGACAACGCGCAGCGCATCACGGCCATCCTCAACACCATCGCGCTGCCCGAATTTCGGCCCCATGTGATCGCGCTCGGCCGGCCGCATTCGATGCTCGCGCTGCGCGACTGGCTCGACGGTGGCGGCCTGGGGGGCATGCTGGCCGACCGCACGCTGCCGGGCAGCGAAGACTCGCCGACGCAGCAGCGCGGCAACAACATCGTGCTGCCGTTTCTCGGGCAGCCCGCCAGCTTCAACGACGGGCCGTTCCGCCTCGCGGCCCTGCTGCGCCGCAAGGTGTTCTTCATGGCGGGACTCTATGGCGGCGGTGCGCGCTACGATGTCCGGTTCGACCCGCTGGTCGACTTCGGCGAGCCGGTGGCCGATGCCGCGGAGCGCGAACGCCGCATCCGCGCCGCGGTCGAAGCCTATGTCGCACGCCTGGAGGCGCTGTGTCGCGCGTATCCGTACAACTGGTTCAATTTTCATGATTTCTGGCTCGAAGATGCGGCTTGACTGGCTTTGCAGGGTGCTCGTGCTGGCGTTGGCTTTCTGCGCCGCGCCGGCGTGGGCTTTCGACCTGCCCGAACTGATGGGCCTGCTGGCCAGGCAGAAGAGCGGCGAGGCCCGCTTCACCGAACAACGCTTCGTGCACGGCCTCGAAGGCCCGCTCGATGCCAGTGGCACGCTGAGCTTCGATGCACCCGACAAGCTGGTGCGCCGCACGCTCTCGCCGCGTCTCGAGACCATGGCGGTCGAGGGCAACACGTTGACGTTGTCGCGTGGCGGCCGTACCCGCACGCTGGCGCTCGACAGCATGCCCGAGCTGCTCGGCCTGGTGGAAGCCATGCGCGGCACGCTGAGCGGCGATGGCGCCACGCTGCAGCGCTACTTCAAGAGCATGGTGTCGGGCTCTTCGGCCAAGTGGACGCTCGACCTGACGCCCATCGACAGCCGGCTGGCCGCGCAGGTGCGCAGCATCCGCATCAGCGGCCGCGCGAGCGATGTGGTGGGTCTCGAGATGGAGTTCGTCGGCGGTGACCGCTCGGCCATGAGCATCTCGCCCAACGCACCCGCCGCGGTACCCGCCAACGCGGCCCCGTCCGGCGCGGCCGGACGCACCACGCCGTGACGGCGCCGCAGGCGGGCGGCCCGCCGAGCTGGCAGCGCAGGGCGGTCGTGCTGGCGGCGTGGCTGCTGGTGCTGCTCTGCGGTGCCCTGGTCATCGCGCGCACGCAGATCGGCGCCGACCTTTCGGCTTTCTTGCCCAAGAGCCCGGACCTGCGCCAGCGCGTGCTGATCGAGCAACTGCAAAGCGGCGTCGCCTCGCGCACGCTGATGCTGGGGATCGAAGGCGGCAGCAGCGCCGAGCAGCGCGCCACGGTCTCGCGTGCGGTCGGCAAGGCCATGCGCGAGAGCCAGCTTTTCGACCTGATCCAGAACGGCGACGTCGGCGACTGGAGCGAGGCCGGCACCTGGGTGTTCCAGCACCGCTACCAGCTGTCGCCGAGCGTCGCGCCCGGGCAGTTCACCTCCGCCGGGCTGCGCGACGCGATCAACGAAACGCTGTCGATGCTCGGCACGCCCGCAGGCAACGTGATCAAGCCGTTTCTCGACCGCGACCCGACCGGCGAGACACAGCGCATCGCGATGGAACTGGTGCCGGCGAGTGCGCCGCGCAGCGAGGACGGCGTCTGGATGTCGCGCACCGCGCCGCGCGCGCTCATGATTGCCACCACGCGCGCCGCCGGCAGCGACCTCGATGCCCAGGCCGTGGCCATCGCACGCGTGCACGCCGCCTTCGATGCCGCCACGCGCGACATGGGCGAGGCCAGGCCGAAGCTGCTGCTGAGCGGGCCACCCGTGTTCTCGGTGATGAGCCGCGACAAGATCAGGACCGAGGCCATTCACCTCGCGATGGTGGGCGGCATCGTGATGGGCGGGTTGCTGCTGCTGGCCTTTGCTTCGCCGCGCGCATTGGTCATTGCTTTTCTGCCGGTGGCCACGGGCGTGGTGATCGGCACAGCCACCGTGAGCCTCGTGTTCGGCTCGGTGCACGGCCTCACGCTGGGCTTCGGCAGCACGCTGATCGGCGAGACGGTCGACTACGCGATCTATTACCTGATCCAGGCGCGGGGCGCTGCGGTGGCCGGCACCGGCTGGCAGCGCTGGCGCGACCTGAACTGGCCCACCGTGCGGCTCGGGCTGCTCACCTCGGTGTGCGGCTTCGCGGCGCTGGTGTTCTCGGGCTTTCCGGGGCTGGCGCAACTGGGCGTTTTCTCCATTGCCGGGCTGGTCGCCGCCGCGCTGGCTACGCGTCATGTGCTGCCGATGCTCGCGCCCGACGGCGCGACCGGCATGGGCATGCGCAGGTACATGGCACAGGCTGCCGGCATGCTGGTGCGCGGCCTGCCGCGCTTGCGCTGGCCGCTGGCTGCGCTCGGCGTTGCCGCGCTGGGGCTGGTGCTGTGGCAGGGCGGCCATCTGTGGCGCGCCGATCTGGGCGCCATGAGCCCGGTGCCCAAGTCGGCCCAGCAGCTGGACGAGATGCTGCGCAGCGACATCGGCGCCAGCGACGGCGGCGTGCTGGTGGTGGCCTACGGCAACGACGAGCAGGCCGCGCTGCGCAACACCGAAGCGGCGGCGGCCCGGCTCGATGCGCTGGTGGACAAGGGCGAGCTCGTCGGCTACGAGGCGGTGACGCGCGTGTTGCCCAGCGTGGCCGCGCAGACCGCACGGGTCGCGAGCCTGCCCGACGCGGCAACACTGCGGGCCAGCCTGACCGAAGCCACGCAGGGCTTGCCGCTGCCGGCTTCGCGGCTCGGGCCTTTCCTGGCCGACGTCGAGGCAGCGCGCAAGCTGGCGCCTTTGCAGCGCGCCGATCTGGCCGGCGGCCCGCTCGGTTCGGTGGTGAACACCCTGATGTACCAGCGCCCGGGCGGTGGGTGGTCCACGCTGGTCGTGCTGCACCCCGGCACGAAGTTCGATCAAGGACGGCTCGAAGCCGCGCTGGCGGGCGTGCCCGAAGTGCAGGTGGTCGATGTCGGCCGCGAACTCGCGGGGCTGTACCAGCGCTATCTGCACGAGGCTTTCGTGCAGGTGCTGCTCGGCGCACTGGCGGTGGTGGTGTTGCTCGGCCTCTACCTGCGCTCGTGGCGGCGGCTGCTGGCGGTGTGCCAGCCGCTGCTGTTCGCCGTGATGCTCACGCTCGGGGGCATGGCGCTTGCGCAGGCCGCGCTCGGCATCCTGCATCTGGTGGGGTTGCTGCTGATCGTCGCGGTGGGTTCCAACTACGCGCTGTTCTTCGACCAGCTGCGCACGACGGGGCGGGCCGATGAAGACACGCTGGCCTCGCTGATGCTGGCCAACCTGACGACGGTGGTGTCCTTCGGCCTGATCGCGATTTCGGACATTCCGGCGCTGTCGTCGATCGGCCGCGTGGTCGCGCCGGGTGCCTTGCTGGCGCTGCTGCTGTCGGCCGCATTCGCGCGGCATGTGGCGCCGCCGCCTCCTGCGCAGCGCGGCTGATGGGAAAATCCATTCCCATGTCCACCGCATCCGTTTCGCCCGAATCCTGGCCCTGGCCGCCAGCCATGCGTGCCAGTGCGGCCTGGCATGTGGCGGCCATCGGCGCGGGCGTGCTGGTGCCGGGCGCGTGGCCCTGGGCGATTGGCGCCATCGTGCTCAACCACGCGCTGATCACCGGCGCGGGGCTGACGCCGCGCAGCAACCTGCTGGGACCCAACGTCACGCGGCTGCCCGAGGCGGCGGCCGCTCGGCGCGAAGTGGCGATCACCATCGACGACGGGCCGGAACCGGAAGTCACGCCTCGGGTGCTCGACCTGCTGGATGCGCACGGCCAGCGTGCCACCTTCTTCTGCATCGCCGAACGCGTGCTGGCGCACCCGGCCCTGGCGCGCGAGATCGTCGCGCGGGGTCACAGCATCCAGAACCACACGGCGCGGCACCGGCACAACTTCTCTTTCCTGGGGCCGCGCGGCTTCGCCAGCGAGATCGCCCGGGCGCAGGACATCCTGGGCGAGGTCACGGGCCAGCGCCCGACGTGCTTCCGCGCGCCGGCCGGCCTGCGCAACCCCTTTCTCGAACCCGTGCTGCACCGCCTGGGCCTTTCGCTCGTGAGCTGGACGCGCCGCGGTTTCGACACCCGCGAGGGCGACCCCGCCAAGGTGATGGCGCGCCTGGCCCGCAACCTGCAGGCCCGCGACATCCTGTTGCTGCACGACGGCAATGCCGCGCGCACCGCCGAAGGAAATCCCGTTTTGCTGGAGGTATTGCCCTTGTTGTTCGAACGCCTGCGCGCCGATGGATTGCGCGCCGTGACCCTGCCCGAAGGCCTGAAATCATGAGCCGCCGGGCCGCTCCCAAGGCGAATACCGCAGCGCGCAGCGCGGAGGCTACTCAATGAGTGCAGTGATGTCGCCGCCGTCCACGGACAACGCGTGGCGCGAGCTGCACGAGGCCGCGACCATTCCCTACAAGAAGGGCGGCACCTTCGCCTGGCAATTCGCCCGCGGCAAGCTGGGTCGCGACCCGGTGTTTCGCGGGCTGCTCGAACGCGGGCTGATCGACGCGCAGCATCGCCGCGTGGTCGATATCGGTTGCGGGCAGGGGCTTTTTGCGAGCCTGCTGGCGTCGATGAGCGCTATGCAGAAGCAGGGGCGCTGGCCGTCTTCGTGGTCGGCCACGCCGGCCGCCGCCGATTACACGGGCATCGAGCTGATGCCGAAGGACGTGGCGCGCGCCGAAGCCTCCATCGGCCACCTGCAGCCGGCGCCGCGGCTGGTGTGCGCCGACATGTGTTCGGCCACCTTGCCGGAGTGCGACCTGGTCGTGATCCTCGACGTGCTGCACTACGTGAGCCTCGAAGCGCAGGAGGGCGTGCTGCAGCGTGTGCGCGATGCGCTGCAGCGCGGCGGCGATCTGCAAGCCCGGTTGCTGCTGCGGGTGGGCGATGCATCGAGCCGACGCGGTTTCGCGATCAGCCAGTGGGTCGATCGCACGGTGACGCGCATCCGCGGCCACAAGGTCTCGCCGACCTGGGGCCGCCCGCTGGCCGAATGGACGGCGTTGCTGCAGCGCCTGGGTTTTCGGGTGCAGAGCATCCCGATGAGCAAGGGCACGCCCTTCGCCAATGTGTTGCTGGTGGCCGATCTGGAGGCCGCCGCTTGACAGCGCCGCAAACGCTCGACCGCGCCGGCATTGCGCGGCGCATTCCGCACAGCGGCAGCATGTGTCTGCTGGAGCGGCTCGAAGGTTGGGATGCCGATGTCATTCGTTGCAGCACGACGACGCACAGGCGAGCGGACAACCCCTTGCGTACGGCCGGCGGATTGCTGGCCCCCAACGCCATCGAATACGCGGCGCAGGCCATGGCGCTTCATGGGGGATTGCTGGCGGCAGAGGGCAGCACCCCGTCGGCCGGCTTTCTGGCGAGTGCGCGCAATGTGCGGCTGGCCGTCGCGCGGCTCGACGACATCGAAGGCGCATTGCAGGTGCAGGCCAGGCGCCTGTCGGGCGACGAGCGCCAGATCCTTTACGAATTCGCGGTCAAGGCGGACGATGGCCGCATGCTGGCCGAGGGACGGGCCGTGGTGGTCCTGAACACGCCGCTGGCAACAGAAAGCGCTTCATCATGAGTCTCGAAGGAAAGCGTGCGCTGATCACGGGCGCCAGCGGCGCGCTCGGCGCCGCCATGGCCGAGCGTTTTGCGCGGGACGGCGCCACGGTGCTGCTGCATGCCAATTCGCGGCCGGAAGCCATCGAGCAACTGGCGGCTTCCATCGCGGCGGCGGGCGGCAAGGCGGAGTGCCATGTGTTCGATCTGCGCAGCGACGAAGCCTCGGCGGCCGCTTGTGCGCGCATGCTGGAAGGCGGGGCGATCCAGGTGCTCGTGAACAACGCCGGTGTGCATGACGACGCTGTGTTGCCGGGCATGCGTGCCGAGCAGTGGCACAAGGTGATCGACGTGTCGCTCAACGGATTCTTCCGCGTCACGCAGCCTTTGTTGCTGCCGATGATGCGCACGCGGTGGGGGCGCATCCTGAACATCTCATCGGTGTCTGCGCTGACGGGCAATCGCGGGCAGGTCAACTACGCCGCCGCCAAGGGCGCCCTCAACAGCGCGACCAAGGCGCTGTCGCTCGAAGTGGCGTCGCGGGGCGTGACGGTCAATGCGATCGCGCCGGGGATCATCGCCTCGCCGATGGCGGATGCTGTTTTCGATCCTGCGGTCATCAACCAGATGGTGCCTGTGAAGCGTGCGGGGACGCCCCAGGAAGTGGCCGCGCTGGCCGCCTTCCTTGCCAGCGACGACGCTGGCTATATCACCGGACAGGTGATTTCCATCAATGGCGGGATGATCTGAGTTTTGGGGGGGCGGCCGGGCCGTACCGGGCGCCCTCCGCCAAAGGTCCCGAAGGCGTTACAGAGGCAGCGTATCGAACGCAGCGTAAGCCGTTGCGAGCCACGATTTCACGCGCTGGCGTTCGAGCAGGCCCAAGGCATGCGCGCCTTCGCGGTCATTCACGGCCTTCCAGAAGCTGGTGTTCTGCGCATCGATCTTCCGCATGCTGGCTTCGTGCAAACGCGGCAATGCAATCACCCGCGCACCGTTCGCATTCGCCTTGGAGAGCGACTGCGACGCCAGCAACATGCCGAAGTCGCTGCCGCGGCCGTAGTTCTGCACCACGATGTAGTTGGGCCGGTTGCCGAAGGTGTCGATCAGCGTGCCGAGCAGGTCGGTGGAGTCCTTGCCGTCGTCGAGCACGTGCCAGAAGTTGACGGTCACGCCAATCTCGGCGAACACATCGAACAGGTCCGACTCCTTGATCCAGCGCGACAGCGGCGTCAGCGTCTGGGCTGCAAGGTCGACGATCACGCTCTGCTTCGGATTGGTTTCGAAGCCGTTCACGACCGTGTCGAGCCCCTCGTAGCTGTCGACCACCACGGGCGAGGCGAAACCTTCGTAGAAGCGGGTGAACGAACTGTGCGAACGGTCGGTGTCGAAGCCGGTGAAAGGGCGGCTGCGGTCGATGAAGTACTGCGCCAGCACGCGCGCCGTGACCGACTTGCCGACACCGCCTTTTTCGCCGCCGATGAAATTGATGGAGCTCATGAGTTGCTGCTGCCTCGAATGGGTTGAGGGGTGAAGGGCTGAATCATTCTAGGGGCCATGTTTTTCTGTTTATTTGCCGCGCCTGGCCATGCCTTGCAGCAAGGGGTGTGCCTGCAAGCGCTGCTGCAGCCGCTTTTTCCACGGGGCGGGCAGCGTCGACGCTTCGATCATCTGGGGCCAGTGGGTGCGTGCGAGGCGTGCCGTGTCGGCGACGATGCGACGCACAAGCGGTTCGTGCAGCCCGGTGGAGAAGCAGAAAGCACGCACGCTGGCGGGCGTGAACAGGGCGGTTGTGCGTTTGGGGCCGGCACCGCCGGGCGCTGCCGGCAGCAGGGGCAGGGCATGGCCATCGACGCCCTGCAGCGCGGCATACGCCACGATGTCGTAGGCCGGCGCCAGCCGCGGCGCGATGCCATCGGCGTACAACACGCCGAAGTTCTTCAGGTGGGCATCGGGGTTGCCGAGCAGGTCGTTCACTGCGAGGCGCCGCACGAGCTCGAGCACCGCTTCTTCGCCCAGCGAGGGGAAGGCTTGCATGGCAAGCGCCATGTCGAGGTAGCTCGCGCTGTACTTGTGCATCGGGTCCACCGCGAGCACCTGTGCGAAGTCCTCGAAATGGATGCGGCGCGCGCCATCGCGGTCGAAGCGCGTGACGGCCAGGAATTCGGGCTCGTCGGGCAGTGCGTAGCTGTGCTCCGCCTGGATGGCCGAGAGCGGCGCCAACTCGGCGTGGCACACCTCGACGCCGGCCGTGCCCGCCATCTGCAGCGACAGCATCTCCAGCTGCGGCATATGAGGCCGGCCCGCCACAGGCAGCTTCGCGATCACGCGCGTGCTCGCGCCGGCACGCGTCCGCGCCACGTAGCGCCCGCCTTGGCGCCGCAGCCCCAGCTTGGGCTGCACGCCAGAGACCGAGATGCCTTGCGGCATCGGCAGTTCGACCACCGACATTTCGAGCGCGTCCTGGTCCTGGGTGATGAGTCGCTGCAACGTGCCGCGGTCCACCGAGACGGGCCTGGCGCTCACCGCGCCCGGCAGGTCGCCGCCGCAGGCCGCGAGCAGCTCGAAGTAGTCGTTCTCGCGGCAACCGCGCAACTGCGCGATATGGGTGCGCAAGACGCCTTCGGGCAGCAGGTTCTGGAAGAACCGCGGAAGCTGCCCGCCCTGGGCGTTGAACAGCGGATTCTTCACGTCGCTCCAGAGCGCGGCCTGGGTCGCGGCATCGCTCGCCACCATCGACAGCGAAAGCACCTCCGGCGGCGGCGCGGCCACCAGTTCGGGCTCCGCCACGAAGCGGCACAGGTCGGCGTACTGGAAGAGCTTGCCGAAGCGCCGCGTGCCGAGCGAGATCTCGAGGATCTTGACGTTCATGGCGAGCGGCGCTTGTTGCCATGGGGCGGCGGGGACGGTGCCTGCGCGACCGCATGGCCCACGCGGGTGGCGACGGGGCGGTAATCGGGGTCGGTGCCCGCGCTCTCGCCAAATCCCTTGGGTGCCAGCTGCAGCTCGAGCCCGAGCGCATCGACCAGCGCAAGCAGCGACGACAACTGCGGGTTGCCTTGAAGGCTCAAGGCGTTGCGCACCGAGCGCTCGGTCAGCCCCGAGCGCAGTGCGATCTCGGCGCTCGAGAGGCCCGTGGCGTCACGCCGCGCGGCCAGGGCCATGATGAGTTCCTGCTTGTTCACGGAAATATATTACCGTAATTGGGGATCTGGGAAACATATTTCCCATGAGTCATGTTGCCGATGGACCTATTTCGGTAGCATCGTGAAGAAGGGCATGACCACGCCCATGACCCAGTTCTGACCGAAATCGAGTGCTGCCCGCCGGTATTTCTCGTCGGCCTGTGCGGCCAGCAGGTCGAGCCGCGCCACCACCTTCGACAGCTCGCGGTCGGCCACGAGGTTGCGGCCGCGCTCGCTGATTTCGGTGGCCAGCAGCAGCGGCTGGCCGTCCGGGCCGGTCTTGGAAGAGATCAGCCAGAGCGAGATTTCGAAATTGCGCGCGGCCCGGTAGCTGTTCTCGGCGTTGACGCCGTCGACCAGGGTCTGCTCCCAGGTGCCGCCGTTGGCCTGCTTGAGCATCGAGGCCCAGCCGACCACCAGCGCCGCCACCCGGTCGCCCTGGTAGGCCTGCGGTCCGGTCTCGAAGGCCAGGCGAATCGCGTCGATGCCGGTCGCCCCGCGCAGTTCGGGCAGGTCGGGGCCTTTCAGCACCGCATCCCAGGCGCGCTGGGTGGCTTCGTCGATGCTGGCCGCTGATTTGCGCCATTCGCGCGGGTTGCGCCGGTAAAGGGTGGTCTGCACGCGCCGGATCGACTGCAGGTTGTCGCGCAGCGACAGGTTGGCGATGCGGTTGGCGCCGGACTGCAGCCACTCCTGGCTGGCATAGGGTTCGGCGCGTTCGGTGGAGCGGACCGACGCGCAGCCTGCCAGGCCGAGCAGGGCGGCTGCACCTGCCAACAGGCAGCCGCGTCGCGCCGCAAGGGGTAAAACCGGAGAAACACTCATGCCCTGACGTTATCATCCACGGCTGGGGCGGCGGCTCGCTTCAAGCGGCGGGCCCGTGCAATTTTCCTTACAAATCAATACCTTGGCGCTACGTCAAGGCAGGCCGACAAGTCGTGCGTCTTAATTCCATCAAGCTCTCGGGCTTCAAGTCGTTCGCCGAACCCACCAACTTCCTGCTGCCGGGCCAACTGGTCGGCGTGGTCGGGCCCAACGGTTGCGGCAAGTCGAACATCATGGATGCGGTGCGCTGGGTGCTCGGCGAGTCGCGTGCGTCGGAGTTGCGCGGCGAGTCGATGCAGGACGTGATCTTCAACGGCACGACCACGCGCAAGCAGGCCAGCCGGTCGAGCGTCGAGCTGGTGTTCGACAACGCCGACCACCGCGCCGGCGGCCAGTGGAACCAGTTCGGCGAAATCGCCGTGCGGCGCGTGCTCACGCGCGACGGCACCAGCAGCTACTACATCAACAACCAGCCGGTGCGCCGCCGCGACGTGCAGGACGTGTTCCTGGGCACCGGTCTCGGCCCGCGCGCCTACGCCATCATCGGCCAGGGCACGATCAGCCGGATCATCGAATCCAAGCCCGAAGAGCTGCGCCTGTTCCTCGAGGAAGCGGCCGGGGTCTCCAAGTACAAGGAACGGCGCCGCGAGACGGAAAACCGCCTGGGCGACACACGCGAGAACCTCACGCGCGTCGAAGACATCCTGCGCGAACTCAACGCCAATCTCGAAAAGCTCGAGAAGCAGGCCGAGGTGGCTGCGCGCTACAACACGCTGCAGGGCGACGCCACGAAGAAGCAGCACCAGCTGTGGTTCCTGAAGCGCAGCGAAAGCCATGCCGACCAGGCCAAGGTCAAGGCCGATTCCGAAAAGGCGATCAACGACCTCGAATCGCGCACCGCCGACCTGCGCCACATCGAAGCCGAACTCGAAACCGTGCGCCAGGCCCACTATGCGGCAGGTGACCAGGTCAACCAGGCCCAGGGCAAGCTCTACGAAGCCAGCGCCGAAGTCGGCCGGCTCGAAGGCGAGATCCGCTTCGTGGTCGAGGGCCGCCAGCGCGTCGAGCAGCGGCTGGTCCAGCTGCGCGAGCAGATGGGCCAGTGGGGCCGCCGCCGCGAAGAGGCCGAGGCCGAGATCGAGACCCTGGCCGGGCAGGGCGTGGACGCCGAAGAGCAGGCCATCCTGCTGGCCGCCCAGCTCGAGGAACACGATGCGCGCATGCCCGAGCTCGAGGAAGCCGTGCAGCGCGCCCAGGACGAGGCCAATGCCCAGCGCACGACCGTGTCGCAGGTGCAGCAGCAGATCCAGGTGCTGGCGGCCGACCAGCGCAACATCGAAGACCAGAGCCGCCAGCTCACGCAGCGCAGCGAACGCCTGCGCGCCGACCAGAACGCACTGGCCGCGCCCGACGAGGAGCGCCTGGAAGCCATGCAGCAGCAACTGGCCGCCGCCCAGGAAGCCGCCAGCGAAGCCGATGCGCGCCTGCACGAGTTGCAGGAAGCCGTGCCGCAACTCGACGACGACCGCCGCGCGAAGCAGCAGGCCGTCAACACCGAAGGTGCGCGCCACGCCGAGTTTTCCGCACGGCTCGAAGCGCTGCGCGCGCTGCAGGAGAAGGTCAAGACCGACGGCAAGCTCGCTCCCTGGCTCGCCAAGCACGGCCTCGACGGCCTGCAAGGCCTGTGGAGCCGCATCCATATCGAGCAGGGCTGGGAAAGTGCGCTCGAAGCCGCACTGCGCGAGCGCCTGGGCGCGCTCGAAATCGGCCGGCTGGACATGGTGCACGCCTTTGGCAACGATGCGCCGCCGGCCAAGCTGGCTTTCTACAGCCCGCCTTCGGCCGGTGCGCCGCCCGGCGCCAGCGCGCTGCCGCGGCTGTCGAGCCTGCTGCGCCTGAACGATGCCGGCCAGCAAGCCCTGCTGACCGACTGGCTCCACGGCTGCTACACCGCGCCCAGCTTCGAGGAGGCATTGGCGCAACGTGCCACGCTGCAGCCGGGTGAAGTCGTCTATGTGCAGAGCGGCCATGCCGTCTCCTCGCACAGCGTGAACTTCTACGCGCCAGATTCCGAGCAGGCCGGCCTGCTGGCACGCCAGCAGGAAATGGAAAACCTCGAGCGCCAGCTCCGGGCCCAGACGCTCATCAACGAGGAAGCGCGCACGGCGCTGGTTCGCGCCGAAGCCGCCTACGGCGACGCGGCACAGCGCCTCGTCGCTGCGCGGCGCGAAGCGGCCGACACCCAGTCGCGCGCGCATGAACTGCAGGTCGAGACCCTGCGCATGACCCAGCTCGCCGAGCAGACGCGCGCGCGCAGCCAGCAACTGGCCACCGACCTCGGCGAAGTCGATGCGCAGCTCGAAGAGCTGCAGGAAAAGCGCATGGCCGCCGAGGGCCGCTTCGAAGAACTCGACATGCAGCTGGCCGACAGCCAGGAACGCCATGCACAGCTCGACGAACGCGTGATCGAGGCCGGCCGTGCGCTGGCCGCCAGCCGCGAGCAGCACCGCAGCCTCGAGCGCCAGGCCCAGGAAGCCACCTTCTCGCAGCGCACGCTCGAAGCCCGCCGCGCCGAACTGAACCGCGCCATCGAAACCGCCTCCCAGCAGACCGTGGCGCTGACCGACGAAGACGAGCGCGCCCGCGCCGAACTCGGCCGCCTGTCCGATGCCGCCGCGCAAGCCGGCCTGCAGGATGCCCTGTCGCTCAAGCTCGAACGCGAGGCCTCTCTGGGTTCGGCCCGCAGTCAGTACGACGACCTCACGCTCAAGCTGCGCGCGAGCGACGAGCGCCGATTGCAGCTCGAGCGCGAACTCGACCCGCTGCGCCAGCGCATCACCGAGTTCCAGCTCAAGGAACAGGCAGCGCGCCTCGGTGTCGAGCAGTACCAGCAACTGCTGGACGATGCCGGCGCCGATCTCGAAGCCATTGAGCAGTCGATCGAAACCGACAAGGTGCGCCTGACCGGCCTGCAAAGCGAAATCGACCGCCTCAACCGCGAAGTGGTGGCACTGGGCGCGGTGAACCTGGCCGCGCTCGACGAACTCGCGATCGCGAGCGAGCGAAAGACCTTCCTCGATGCCCAGTCGGCCGACCTGAACGAAGCCATCGGCACGCTCGAAGACGCCATCCGCAAGATCGACGCCGAGACGCGCGACCTGCTCGGCGGCACCTTCAAGATCGTCAACGAGCACTTCAGCCGCATGTTCCCCGAGCTGTTCGGCGGCGGCAATGCGCGGCTGGTGATGACGGGCGACGAAATCCTCGATGCCGGCGTGCAGGTGCTGGCGCAGCCGCCCGGCAAGAAGAACCAGACCATCCACCTGCTCTCGGGCGGCGAGAAAGCGCTCACGGCCATCGCGCTGGTGTTTGCGATCTTCCAGCTCAACCCGGCGCCTTTCTGCCTGCTGGACGAAGTGGACGCGCCGCTGGACGACGCGAACACCGAGCGCTATGCCAAACTCGTGACCGCCATGAGCCGCGAAACCCAGTTCCTCTTCATCAGCCACAACAAGATCGCCATGGAAATGGCCGAGCAGTTGATCGGTGTCACGATGCAGGAGCAGGGCGTTTCGCGAATCGTCGCGGTGGACATGGAGGCTGCCGCCTCGATGGTCGAGGCCGCTTAAGTCGAGCGGCGCGCATGAGCAACCTCACCCTGGCCCTTTCCATTCTTGGCGGCCTCGTTCTCGCGACCGTCGTCGGTTACGAGGCGCTGATGTCGCGCCGCAACGCACCGCGCCAGCCCGATGTACCCGATGGCGATCTGGCCAATGCCGAGCGGCTCTCGTCGTCGGCCGATGGCGTGGAGCCGATGCTGCGTGTCGATCCGAACCCGCAGTCGACGCATGACCGCCACGAACCCCTGTTCGATCCCGATCTGCCGGCACCGAGCGGTGTTCCCGTGGCCACGGGCGAGCGGCGCGGGGGGCTCGATCCGCTGATCGACGTGATCGCGCCGGTGTCGCTGGACGGCCTCGCTTCGGGAGATGCCGCCATCGCGGCGATGCCGTCGACACGGCGCGCGGGCAGCAAGCCGGTGGCCATCGAAGGCCTCAACGAGCACACCGGCCAATGGGAGCCGCCCGTGGCCGGCCAGCGCTACAGCGCCTTCCAGGTCGGCGTGCAACTGGCCAACCGCACGGGCGCACTCAACGAAATCGAGTATTCCGAGTTCGTGGTCAAGGCGCAGGCCTTCGCCGACGCGGTCAATGGTGCGCCCGAGTTCCCCGAGATGCTCGACGAGGTGGCGCGGGCCCGCGAGCTCGACCAGTTCGCCAGCGCGCACGACGCGCAGCTCGGCTTCGTGCTGCGTGCGCTGCATGCGGCCTGGAGTCCGGGCTACGTGCAGCAGAACGCTGCGCGGCTCGGCTTCGTGGCCGGCATCATCCCGGGGCGCATGGTGCTGCCCACGGGCGAGATCGGCCTGCCGCCGATCCTCGGGCTGGCCTTCGACACCCAGGCCGCGCTGGCCGACGATCCGGCGCAATCGGCCATCCGCGAGTTGAGCCTGAGCCTCGACGTGCCGCAGGTCGACCGCGGCGAGGAGCCGTTCCGCCGCATGCGCGAGGCCGCCGCCACGCTCGCACGCGAGATGGACGGCGTGGTGACCGACAGCGACGGCCAGTTGCTGCGCGACGAGACGATGGACGTGATCGGCAACGACCTCGAACAGCTCTACGACACGCTCGATGCGCGCGATCTGGCCGCCGGCTCGCCCTTGGCCCGCCGACTCTTCAGCTGATCCGATTTTTCGGGAGACACCCCACATGACGACGCGCGACGAAGCGGCACGCGAAGCCGCCGCACTGAGCGAAAAGCTCCACAAGCACGCCCACCTCTACTACGTGCTCGACGCGCCCGAACTGCCCGACACCGAGTACGACAAGCTGTTCCAGCGCCTGCAGGCGCTGGAGGCCGAATACCCCGAGCTGCGCACGCCCGATTCGCCGACGCAGCGCGTCGGCGGCAAGGTGCTCGACGGCTTCGCCAAGGTGCGCCACAGGGTGCCGATGCTGTCGATCCGCACCGAGACCGACATCACGCCCGGCGGTGCCAGCGCCTTCGATGCGCGCGTGCGCAAGGAGCTGGGCCTGGCCGAAGACGGGCCGCAGGTCGAGTACGTCTGCGAGCTCAAGTTCGATGGCCTGGCCATGAACCTGCGCTACGAGAACGGTGTGCTGGTGCAGGCCGCCACGCGCGGCGATGGCGAAGTCGGCGAAGAGGTCACGCAGAACATCCGAACGGTGCGCGAGATTCCGCTGCGGCTCGACGGCAAGGCGCCGCCCGTGGTCGAGGTGCGCGGCGAGGTCTATATGAAGCGTGCCGATTTCGATGCGCTCAACGAACGCCAGCGCGAGAAGATCGCGGCCGGCCAGAAGAACGAGAAGGTGTTCGTCAACCCGCGCAATGCGGCGGCCGGCGCGGTGCGCCAGCTCGACCCGGCGATTGCCGCGGCGCGTCCGCTGAGTTTCTTTGCCTATGGCCTCGGCGAAGTCACGCCGGCCAGCGAAGGCGGCCCTGATTTTCCGACCCAGTTCGATTGGCTGCAGCAGTTCCACGCATGGGGGTTCCCGGTGGCCACGCAGACCGCGCGGGCGAGGGGCGCTATCGAATTGATAGCTTTCCACGAAAACATCGGCCGCCAGCGCGACGCCTTGCCCTACGACATCGACGGCGTGGTCTACAAGGTCGACAGCATCGAACTGCAGCGGCAACTGGGCTTTGTCTCCCGCGAGCCGCGCTGGGCCGTGGCCCACAAGTACCCGGCGCAGGAGCAACTGACCGAAGTGCTCGGCATCGAGATCCAGGTGGGCCGCACCGGCAAGCTCACGCCGGTCGCCAAGCTCGCGCCGGTGTTCGTCGGCGGCGTGACCGTGACCAACGCGACGCTGCACAACGAGGACGAGGCCCGCCGCAAGGACGTGCGCGTGGGTGACACCGTCATCGTGCGCCGCGCCGGCGACGTGATTCCCGAGGTCGTCGGCGTGGTGCCCGAGAGTCTTGCCAAGCCCGAGGGGGAGCGCGGCGCGATCTTCACCATGCCGCACCAGTGCCCCGTGTGCGGCTCGGCCGCGGTGCGCGAGGAGGACGAGGTCGACTACCGCTGCACCGGCGGCCTGTTCTGTGCGGCGCAGCGCAAGGAAGCCATCCTGCATTTCGCGGCGCGGCGCGCGGTCGATGTCGACGGCCTGGGCGACAAGCTGGTCGAGCAACTGGTGGATGCCAACCTGATCCGCACCTTGCCCGATCTCTACAAGCTCGGCTTCACCACGCTCGCGGGCCTGGACCGCATGGCCGAGAAGTCGGCGAAGAACCTCGTCGACGCGCTCGAAGCCTCGAAGAAGACCACGCTGCCGCGCTTCCTGTTCGGCCTCGGCATCCGGCACGTGGGCGAAAGCACGGCGAAGGACCTGGCCAAGCATTTCGGCAAGCTCGACGCCATCATGGACGCCACCGAAGAGCAATTGCTCGAGGTCAACGACGTGGGCCCGGTGGTGGCGCAAAGCCTGCGCACCTTCTTCGACCAGCCGCACAACCGCGAGGTGGTCGAACAGCTGCGCGCCTGCGGCCTGACCTGGGAAGAGGGCGAGCCCGCGGCCCGTGCGCCCAAGCCATTGGCGGGACTGACCTTCGTGATCACCGGTACCCTTCCTACGCTGGGCCGCGACGAAGCGAAGGATAAATTGGAGGCAGCCGGCGCAAAGGTCGCCGGTTCCGTCAGCAAGAAGACCCATTACCTCGTTGCCGGCGAAGAAGCCGGCAGCAAGCTCGACAAGGCCCGGGAAATCGGGGTGACCGTGATCGACGAGGCGCGTATGCTGGAAATTCTCGAGAACGGCGTCGAGGAACGAGGGGCTGGCGGCAGCCCCTCTTTACCGGCCGTTACGTGACTTCATCGCAGCGCAGTCAACAGGGTCTACAACCTGACGTTGAATGAAAACAGAAGGCCGACAAGGAGTCCCTCATGCAGAAAATTCGTGTTCTTGGTGCCAGCCTCGCAGTGGGCGGCATCGCGCTCCTCACCGGCTGTGTGGGTGTTCCCGCCGAACCGTACTACGCTGGCGGCTACTCTCAGCCGTACTACGCCGATCCATCGCCGGTGGTCGTCCAGCCGGCGCCGGTCTACATCCAGGGTGGGGGTTACTACGAGGGCCGCTCGTCGTACTACGACCGCCGACCCTACTACGGTCGCCCAGGCTATCCCTATCCGGCCGTGCGGCCGGGCTACCCTGCGGTGAGGCCCGGCTACCCTGCCGCGCGTCCGCCGGGCGCTTGGAGTGGTGGCGGCCGACCCGGTGTCGTGCCGGGTGTCACGCCGCCTGCCGGCCCGCAACAGATGCCTCGCGGCACCTCGCGGCTGTGGACTTCGCCCGACTCGAAGGGCACGACCCCTCCCTGATCGCGGCGCGAGGCTGTCGCGATAATCCCGCCATGGCCATCCGCGAAATCCTCAAGATGGGCGACCCCCGGCTGCTGCGTATTGCGCAGCCGGTCGCCGCCTTCGACACCGACGAACTGCACCTGCTGGTGCGCGACATGTTCGAAACCATGCATGCGGTCAACGGTGCCGGTCTTGCCGCACCRCAGATCGGCGTGGATCAGCAACTCGTGATCTTCGGCACCGACGTCGTCAATCCCCGCTACCCCGATGCGCCGCCGGTGCCCCGCACCGTGCTGCTGAACCCCGTCATCACGCCGATCGGCGAGGATGAAGAGGAGGGCTGGGAGGGGTGCCTTTCGGTGCCGGGCCTGCGCGGCGTGGTGCCGCGCTTCGCCAACATCCGCTATACCGGCTTCGATCCGTATGGCGACTCGATCGACCGGGTCGCCAGCGGCTTTCATGCGCGCGTGGTGCAGCATGAAGTCGACCACCTGCTGGGCAAGCTGTACCCGATGCGGGTGCGCGATTTCTCGCGCTTCGGCTACACCGAGGTCCTGTTTCCAGGCCTCGATGCGGCCGACGACGATTGACCGAAGGCCTGGACCTTACTTGTTGCTGAGGCCGAAGCGGCCTCCACCCATGAAGGCCACCGAGATCGCCGCGAACAGGAACATGCCCTGCAGTTCCAGCACCCAGCCGCCCTGGCCGTTCATTGCGCCAAGGTCCTTGCGGTGCGCCAGCCAGATCGCCACCAGCATGTTGATGACCATGATCGCGGCCGCCGGCCGCGTGAACAGGCCGACGATCAGCAGCACGGGCGCCAGGATTTCCCCGATGTAGACCCCGTACGCCAGGATGGCCGGCAGGCCGTGCGACGCCAGCATGCCGCCGATGCCGTCGACGCCCTTGGTGATCTTGGCCACGCCGTGCAGCAGGATGAGGATGCCCAGCGCTACGCGCAGAACGAGCTTGCCGATGTCGTCGGACTTGAACATTGTGTGATTCCTGTTCGGGAGTTGATAAAGGGCCGTATGGTATTGCCAATGGGCGTGCATATGCATCCAACGGACCGTTCTTTGGCGCGGCGGCGCGCCGCCCCGTACACTGCCTTTCGTTGACTGTTGAGGAGAACACACACATGAAGAACCGATTCCGCCCGGCGCTGCTCGCCGTTGCATCCGTCGTCGCCTTGGCCACCGCCGCGCCGGCCTTCGCAGGCAAGACGCTCGACGCCGTCAAGCAGCGCGGCACCGTCAAGTGCGGCGTGACCAACGGCGTGGCGGGCTTCTCCGCCCCCGACACGCAGGGCAACTGGTCGGGCCTCGACGTCGACACCTGCCGCGCCATCGCGGCCGCCGTGCTCGGCGACCCCAAGAAGGTCGACTTCGTGCCGCTGAATTCGCAGCAGCGCTTCTCGGCACTGCAGGCCGGCGAGATCGACATCCTCGCGCGCAACACCACCTGGACGCTGACGCGCGACGCCTCGCTGGGCTTCAACTTCACCACCATCACCTACTACGACGGCCAGGGCTTCCTGGTGCCCAAGAAGCTCAAGGTGACCAGCGCCAAGCAGCTCAAGAACGCCACCATCTGCACGCAGTCGGGCACCACCAACGAGAAGAACGTCTCCGACTACTTTCGTGGCCTGAACATCCCGGTCAAAACGGTCGTGTTCGAAAGCTTCGAGGCCTCATTCAAGGCTTTCTTCTCGGGCCGCTGCCAGGCCTTCACCACCGACGCCTCGGCGCTGGCGGGCCTGCGCAACAAGGAAGCGCCGAACCCCGACGACTACGTCATCCTGCCCGAGCTGATCTCCAAGGAGCCGCTCGCGCCGCTGGTGCGCCGCGGCGACGACGAATGGTTCGCCATTGCCAAGTGGGTGCCCAACGCGCTCATCGAGGCCGAAGAATTCGGCGTCACGCAGGCCAATGCCGACGAGCTCAAGGCCAACAGCAAGGACCCGGCGCAGCAGCGCCTGGTCGGCACCGGCGAAGACCTCGGCAAGCTGCTGGGCCTGGACAAGGACTGGTCGTTCCGCGCCATCAAGGCCGTGGGCAACTATGGTGAGGTGTTCGAGCGCAACGTCGGGCCGAAGTCGGTGCTCAAGCTGCCGCGCGGTTCCAACAACCTCTGGAACAAGGGCGGCCTGATCTACGCACCCCCGGTTCGATGAATCCGGAGGCCTCGCGCCGCGGCGCCTGGCTGGCCTGGATCGTCCAGGTGCTGCTGGTGCTGGCCGTTGTGGCCGGTGCCTTCTGGGTGGTGCATCACGCGCTCGAGGTGCTGCGCGCACGCGGTGTTCGCTCCGGCTTCGACTTTCTCACCGAGCCTGCGGGCTTTTCGATCAGCGAGGGCTGGCTCGATTTCGATGCCAGCCAGCCGTTCTGGCGCGCCTTCCTCGCGGGCCTGATCAACACGGTGCGGGCCTCTGTGCCCGCGGCGATTTTCTCGGTCGTGCTCGGCACGCTGATCGGCATCGGCCGGCTCGCGCCGCATGTGCTGCTGCGCGGCATCTGCACCGCGTATGTCGAGTTGCTGCGCAATGTGCCGCTGCTGGTGCAGCTGTTGATGCTGGCCTTTGCAATGGCCAACCTGCTGCCTGATCCGACCGAACCCGTTCGGCTGCTGCCCGGCGTGTGGCTCAGCAAGGGCGGCCTCAGCGTGCCATGGCCCATGGCGGGCGAGGGCGGCTGGTGGCCCACGCACTTCGAATGGCCCGAGCGCGGTGACTTCGGCGTGAGCGGTGGCGCTGCGCTGAGCCCCGAGTACGTGACCATCGTTGCGGGCCTGTCTTTCTATTCGGCGGCGTTCGTGGCGGAGATCGTGCGTGCCGGCATCCTGTCGGTCTCGCAGGGACAGGTGCTCGCGGGGCAGGCGCTGGGCCTGTCGTCGGTGCAGCAGCTGCGCATCGTGATCCTGCCGCAGGCGCTGCGGGTGATCGTGCCTTCGCTCACCAATCAATTGCTGAGCCTCACCAAGAATTCGTCGCTGGCCGTGGCCGTGGGCTATCCGGAACTGGTGTCGGTCGCCAACACCACCATCGGCTCGAACGGCCGGGCCTTCGAGTGCATCGCGATCATCATGGCGGTCTACCTGCTGCTGTCGCTGCTGATTTCCTTCGGCATGAACCGCTACAACGCGCGCGTCGCGCTCAGAGGCTGGCGATGAGAAACGTCGCGCAAGGTCCGATCGCGTGGCGCAGTGAACTCTGGGGTTCGCCGGTGCGCGCGCTGGCCACGGTGGTGTTGATCGCATTGCTCGCATGGGCCGGCTTTCATGGGGTCGAATGGGCCGTGGTGCATGCGGTGTTCCGACCCGATGCCGAGGCCTGCCGCGCGGTGCAGCACGGCGCCTGCTGGGGCGTGGTGGCCGAGAAGTGGCGGCCGATGCTGTTTGGGCGCTTTCCCTATGAAGAGCAATGGCGTCCAGCCATCGCGGTGATCGTGCTGTCCGCCGTGACCATGCTGAGCGCCTGGCCGCGCAGCTGGCGCTGGTGGCTGGTGCCGTTGTGGGTTGTGGCACTGCTGCTGTTCGTGCTGTTGATGCGCGGCGGGGTGATGGGGCTGATCGATGTGCCGACGAGTCGTTGGGGCGGCTTGCCGCTCACGATCGGACTCGCGGTGGTGGGGCTGGCCCTGTCTTTTCCGCTGGCGCTGCTGCTCGCGCTGGGCCGGCGTTCGGGCTGGCCCGTGGTTCGCACGCTGAGTGCGAGCTACATCGAGCTGGTGCGGGGCGTGCCGCTGATCTCGGTGTTGTTCATGGCGTCGTTCCTGCTGCCGCTGCTGTGGCCTGCGGGTTGGCAGCCCGATGTGCTGGTGCGGGTGCTCGCGGGCCTCACGCTGTTCGTGGCGGCGTATCTGGCCGAGATCATCCGCAGCGGCCTGCAGGCCGTGCCGCGCGGGCAGACCGAGGTGGCGATGGCGCTGGGCTTCGGCCGCTGGCCGGTGCAGCGCGACATCGTGCTGCCGCAGGCCCTGCGCCTGGTGGTGCCGGCGCTGACCAACAGCGTGGTCGGCACGCTGAAGGACACCTCGCTCGTCACCGTGGTCGGCCTGTTCGAGCTGACCGGCGCGCTGGGCCTCGCACTTGGCGGCGATCCGATCTGGCGGCCCTTCTATCTCGAGGGCTACCTGTTCATCGCCGCGGTGTACTGGGTGCTGTGCTTCGGGCTCTCGCGCTACAGCGTGTGGCTGGAGCGGAGGCTTGGAGAAGGGGCACGCTGAGGTGCCGCGCGAAGGTCAGGCGGGCAAGGCGCTTCCTGGCACCAGCTCCGCATGACCGGTGACCGGATCGATCTCGCGCGCGAACTGCCATTCGGGCAGCCACGCCAACAGGATCTCGGCCGTGGTGCGCACCACGCAGCCCGGCGCAACGTGGCCGCCGCTGACCTTGCCCGCCGCATCCGATACGCCGATGTGCAGGTGCGAGCCGTCCGGCGACAGCGTGCCGGAGAGCGTGAGGATTTCGAGACTGCCTTCGATCCGTGTCGCAGTCTCGGCACCCGCGAAGCGAATGGATGCGCCGCGCAGGCTGCCGATGCCCGAGAGCACGAAGGCTGCGGTTCCTCCGCTTTTCGCCAATGCGGCATCGAGCGCGGCCCGCAAGTCGTCGCCCGGGTTCAGGCGCAGCACCAGCGTTTTCATGGACTGCCGACCGATGCCGTCTCAGGCCGCCGACAGCGCCTTGTCGACCAGCTGCTGCGCCTCTTCGAGGATGCGCCCCAGGTGCTCCGCACCCTTGAAGCTCTCGCCGTAGATCTTGTAGATGTTCTCGGTGCCCGAGGGCCGGGCGGCGAACCAGCCGTTCTCGGTCACGACCTTGACGCCGCCGATGGCCGCGCCATTGCCCGGTGCGTGGCTCAGCACGGCCTGGATCTTGTCGCCGGCCAGCTCGGTCGAGCTCACCTGCTGCGGCGACAGGCTCGACAGCCGCTTCTTCTGCTCGACGGTGGCCGCCGCGTCCACGCGGTCGGACACCGGCCGGCCCAGCGCTTCGGTCAGCTCGGCATAGCGCTCGCCCGGGTCGCGCCCGGTGCGCGCGGCGATCTCGGCCGAGAGCAGGGCGGGCACGAGGCCATCCTTGTCCGTGGTCCACGCCGAGCCGTCCCGACGCAGGAATGTCGCGCCTGCGCTTTCCTCGCCACCGAAGCCCAGCGACCCATCGACCAGGCCGTCGACGAACCACTTGAAGCCCACCGGCACTTCGTAGAGCTTGCGTCCCAGCCGGGCCGTGACCCGGTCGATCATCTGGCTGCTCACCACCGTCTTGCCGACGGCTGCATCGCCGGGCCACTGCGGCCGGTGCGTGTAGAGGTAGTCGACCATCACCGCGAGATAGCTGTTCGGCTGCATCAGGCCCGCGCTGCGCGTGACCACGCCGTGGCGGTCGTGGTCGGTGTCGCAGGCAAAGGCGATGCCGAAGCGGTCTTTCAGCGCGATCAGCTTGTGCATCGCGTCGGGCGAGGATGGGTCCATGCGGATGCGGCCATCCCAGTCGAGCGACATGAAGCGGAAGGTCGGGTCGACCTCCTGGTTCAGCACGTGGAGCCGCTTGAGCTTGTAGCGCTCGGCAATGGCCGGCCAGTAGTGCACGCCGGCTCCGCCCAGCGGGTCGACACCGAGGTCGATCTCCACGCCGCGGATGGCGTCCATGTCGAGCACCTGGGCCAGGTCTTCGACATAGGTGTTCAAGTAGTCGTGCCGGTGCGTTGTTGGCGCGCGCAGTGCCTGCGCGAGCGGCATGCGCTTCACGCCTTCGAGCTTGTTCGCCAGCATCTTGTTGGCGGCAGCCTCGACGGCGGAGGTGATGTCGGTGCCGGCGGGGCCGCCATTCGGCGGGTTGTACTTGAAGCCGCCGCTCTCGGGCGGGTTGTGCGAGGGCGTGATGACGATGCCGTCGGCCAGCCCGGTCGTGCGCCCGCGGTTGTAGACCAGGATCGCGTGCGACACGGCCGGCGTCGGCGTGTACTCGTCGTCCTTCGAGAGCATCAGCTCGACGCCGTTGGCCGCCAGCACCTCGACCGCGCTGCCGAAGGCGGGCGTGGAGAGCGCATGCGTATCGATGCCGAGAAAGAGCGGCCCGTCGATGCCCTGTTGCCTGCGGTAATCGCAGATGGCCTGGCTGATCGCCAGCACATGCCATTCGTTGAACGCGTCGTCGAAGGACGAGCCGCGATGGCCCGAGGTGCCGAAGGCCACGCGCTGCGCCGGCACCGACGGATCGGGCCGGCCCGTGTAGTAGGCCGAGATGAGGCGCGGTACGTTCACAAGCAGGTCGAGGGGCGCGGGTTGGCCCGCGAGGGGATTGGTTTTTTGACTCATTTCGTGGGCCAGTCGTCGAGGTGGATCAGGTCGCCGATGCGTTCGATGGTGATGTCGGCGGGCGCGTAGGCGGCAATGGCCTGCGTGTCGAGCGCATAGTGGCCTTGCCGCACGAAAACGGTGGTGAGCCGCGGTCCCCAGATCGCCTTCATGGCGGAGAGCAGGCGCAGCTTGTCGTCGACCATCACGTAGTGCCTGGCGGGATGGCACTCCTCGATGGCGTCGAGCATCTGCTCCTTGTGCACATAGATCAGCACGCGGCCCTCGACCGCGTCCCAGAGGCCCGAGCGCTGCACCTTGCGTGGCTGGAACACCACGTCGCCGTCGGACAGGATTACCGTGGGGCCATGGCGCCGCAGATGCTTCAAGGCGTCGAGGGCGTCTGGATACAGCCGGTCGGCAAAGGGATAGTCGATCAAAAAGCTCGACATCAGCAGCAGCCGCGAATCGCTCATGCCGCGTTGGCTTTCCTCGGCCCGGTAGCGCTGCAGCGCGCCGAGGTAGTCGACGTAGCCGAGCTCGGTGCGCAACGCCTCGAAGGCCGCCCAGTAGCGGTTGGCGCTCTCGGCGCCGAAGGTCTGCTCCAGGTGCGCGCGGAGGTCGGCAATGACGCAGTCGTTGTCGAGCAGGGTGTTGTCGACGTCGATCAGGAAAACGGTGTCGGAATTCGGTGTCATCGAATGTGAGATCGTTGGACCTATGCTGGACGCATCGCTTTCAGCATACGCTATTGACGACCAAGTCCAAGGAGCAAGAAAAGATGTGGATGAAGAATGGCCGAGACTGGATCTGCCTGTCGGCCCTGGCCTTTTTGCTGGCTGGCTGCCAGGCGCCTCCCAAGGATCGGCCATTGACCTCGGAGGTGCCGGAGCCGCCGAGCTTCGCGCCGCCGCCGGAGAGCTGCCAGGCCGCCGCTGTCCGCTTCGGGCTCGGATTGCGCGCCACGCAGTCGTTGCTGGAAGAGATGCGGCAACGCGCCGGCGCGCGCGCTGCCCGGACGGTGCCGGCGGCCGAGACCGCCGGCCCGGCACAGGACGCCACGCGGCTCAATGTCCAGGTCGAACCCACGGGGCGCATCGTGGGCGCGCATTGCGGCTAGACCGGCAGCTCAGGACGCCAGCGCTTCCATCAGGTCGGTCTCGATCGCGAGCTGCGTCTTCTGGCCCTGCAGCTCGGGTCCGCTGATCAGAAAGCTGTCTTCCACGCGCTCGCCCAGCGTCGTGACCTTGGCAAGCTGCAGGTTCAGGTGATGGCGCGCGAGCACGCGGGCCACCGAGTACAGCAGGCCGGCACGGTCGCTGGCCGAGATGCTGAGCACCCAGCGCTGGGCCTTGTCGTCGGGCACGAGGCTGATGCGCGGCTTGATCGGAAAGCTCCGCACCCGGCGCGACACCCGGCCCATGCTGGGCGCGGGCAGGGCGCCGGCTTCGGTCAGTGTCTGTGCCAGGCCCGACTCGACCATGCTGATCAGGTCGCGGTAGTGGTCGGGCTGGAAGGTGGTCACGACCTGGAAGGTGTCGAGCGCATAGCCGTTGCTCGTGGTGTGAACTTTGGCATCCAGGATGCTGAACGACGACTGGTCGAAGTAGCCGCAGATGCGTGCGAACAGATCGGGCTGGTCGGGTGTGTAGACCGCGACCTGCAGGCCCTCGCCGACCGGCGACAGGTGGGCGCGCACGATGGGCGGCGCCTTCGGGTCGACCGGCACGTTCGGCGGCGGCACGAAGCGCGAGAGCTGCTTGGCGTGCCAGGCGATCTCCGTCGCGTCGTGCCGCATGAAGTAGCCGACGTCGAGCGTGTCCCACAGGGTCTTGTGCGCCTCGAAGCGCTGGGCATGCAGGGCGAGCTGCACCAGGGCCTCGCGTTTGCGCGATTCGACTTCCGCGTCGGGGTCGGGCATGCGGCCGCCGAGTGCGCGCAGGGTGAAGCGGTACAGGTCTTCGAGCAGCTTGCCTTTCCAGGCATTCCACACGCGCGGCGAGGTGCCGCGGATGTCTGCCACCGTCAGCAGGTAGAGGGCGGTGAGGTAGCGCTCGTTGCCCACGCGCTTGGCGAAGGCGCCGATCACCTCGGGGTCGCTCAGGTCCTGTTTCTGGGCCACCTGGCTCATCACCAGGTGTTCTGCGACCAGGAATTCGATCAGCCTGGAGTCTTCGCGCGCAATGCCGTGCTGCTTGCAGAAGCGTTGCACGTCGCGCGCGCCGAGCGTCGAATGGTCGCCGCCGCGGCCCTTGGCGATGTCGTGGAAGAGGGCCGCCACATACAGGATCCACGGCTTGTCCCAGCCCGCCGCGAGCTGCGAGCAGAACGGGTATTCGTGTGCGTGTTCGGCGATGAAGAAGCGCCGCACATTGCGCAGCACCATCAATATGTGCTGGTCCACCGTGTAGACGTGGAACAGGTCGTGCTGCATCTGCCCCACGATGCTGCGGAACACCCGCAGGTAGCGTCCCAGCACCGAGGTCTGGTTCATGAGCCTGAACGCGTGCGTGATGCCGTAGGGCTGCAGCAGGATGCGCATGAAGGTCTGGTGATTGACCGGGTCGTTGCGGAACTTGCTGTCCATCACATGGCGCGCGTTGTAGAGCGCGCGCAGCGTGCGGGCCGACAGGCCCTTCACGCCGATGGTCTTCTGATAGAGCAGGAAGGTCTCGAGCACGGCATGCGGCTCGCGCTCGTAGAGGTCGTCGCTGGCGATCTCGATCAGCCCGGCACGCTCGTAGAAGCGCTCGTTGATCGGCGTGGGCTGCTCGCCCTGCGGCTGCAGCCGCTCGGCGATGTTGAGCAGCAGGATCTGGTTGAGCTGCGACACCGCCTTGGCCGCCCAGTAGTAGCGCCGCATCAGCGCCTCGCTGGACTTGCGCTGCGATTCGCCCTCGTAGCCGAAGCTCGCCGCCACGGCGGTCTGCAGATCGAACACCAGGCGGTCTTCGCGCCGGTTGGCAATCACGTGCAGGCGGGCGCGGATCAGCGAGAGCAGGGCCTCGTTGCGCTTGATCTGCTGCGCTTCGAACGAGGTCGCGAGGCCGTTCTTGGCAAGATCGTCCCAGCGGTTGCCGAAGCCCGCGGCCTTGGTCATCCAGAGGATGGTCTGCAGGTCGCGCAGGCCGCCGGGCGATTCCTTGCAGTTGGGCTCCAGCGCGTAGGGCGTGTTGTCGAACTTCTGGTGGCGGTGCCGCATTTCCTGCGACTTGGCGACGAAGAAGGCCTGCGGGTCGATGGCCCGGATGAAGCGCCGGCGGAAGGCGGTGAAGAGCTTCTTATCGCCCGCGATCAGGCGGGCCTCGAGCAGCGAGGTCTGGACGGTGACGTCCTTCTCGGCCTCGGCCAGGCATTCTTCGAGCGTGCGCACGCTCGAGCCGATTTCGAGCCCGGCGTCCCAGCAATGGCCGATGAAGGCCTCGATGCGGGCCGGATCGATCGCGCTCTCATGGCCTTCGGGCGGCAGCAGAAGGAGCACGTCGACGTCGGAATACGGAAACAGCTCGCCGCGGCCGAAGCCGCCCACCGCGGCCAGCGTCAGCGAATCGCCGAAATCGGCTTCCTGCCACAGGGTGCACAGCGTCCGGTCGGCCAGCGCCGAGAGCTGGCGCAGCACCGTGTGCACGCTGCGGGTGGGCGCGCGCGCAAAACGCAGGGTGTCGAACAGGGCGAGCTTTTTCGCGCGATAGGCTTCGCGCAGCATCGCCACGTCGATCTTGGCTGCTTCGATCATGGCCCGGGGGCGCGAACGCGCGTCAGGTCTTGGTCGAGGTGACGAACGAAGGCAGGGGCGGGCTGCCTTCGGACAGCGTCAGCACCTCGTAGCCGGTTTCGGTGACGAGCACCGAGTGCTCCCACTGGGCCGACAGCGAATGGTCGCGCGTGACGATGGTCCAGCCGTCGTACTGGCCGCCCTTGAAGTCTTCCTTCACGTCGCGCTTGCCGGCGTTGATCATCGGCTCGATGGTGAAGATCATGCCGGGCTTGAGCTCTTCCATCGTGCCCGGGCGGCCGTAGTGCAGCACCTGCGGCTCTTCATGGAAGCGCTGGCCCACGCCGTGGCCGCAGAACTCGCGCACCACCGAAAAGCCCTGGCCTTCGGCGAATTTCTGGATCGCATGGCCCACGTCGCCCAGGTGCGCGCCGGGGCGCACCTGCAGGATGCCGTGCCACATGGCTTCGAAGGTGATGCTGCACAGGCGCTTGGCCGCGATGGAGGCGTCGCCGATCACGTACATGCGGCTGTTGTCGCCGAACCAGCCGTCCTTGATGACGGTCACGTCGACATTCATGATGTCGCCCTTTTTCAGGGGCTTGTCATTGGGAATGCCGTGGCATACCACGTGGTTCACCGAGGTGCAGAGCGACTTCGGAAACGGCACGCTGCTGGCGCCCATGTAGCCCACGGTCGCGGAGGTGGTGCCCTGCTTGACCATGTACTCGGCGGCGAGCCGGTCGACGTCGTTGGTCGTGATGCCAGGCTTGATCAGGGGCGTGAGGTAGTCCAGCACCTCGGAGGCCAGGCGGCAGGCGACGCGCATGGCCTCGATGCCCGCTGCGTCTTTGTAGGTAATGCTCATCCCCGAATTATCCCATTCACCAAGCTAAAATTCCGGGTTAACGCGGATGACCCCAGTCAGCGGCCATCCGCCCAGATTCCTTGATTCCCAACGCGGCCCCCGAGGCCCCATCGACCGTGACGCAGCCCGCACTTCAAGCCCTTCCCGTCGTAACCCTGTTCGAGGGCGGCAGCGCGCTCAGCGAATTCCGCGCGCGGCAACTGCTGCCGAAGCTGCAGGCCATCGAGCCGCGCATCGAGGGCATCGCCGCCCGTTTCGTGCACCTGGTGGTCACCGATGCGGCGCTGAGCCCGGCCGACCATGAGCGTTTTGCCGCGCTGCTGACCTACGGCGAGCCCTTCGAGGCGCCGGCCAAGGCGGGCACCTCGGTGGTCGTCACGCCGCGTCTGGGCACCGTGTCGCCCTGGGCTTCCAAGGCCACCGACATCGCCCACAACTGCGGCCTGGCGCTGCGCCGGGTCGAACGCGTCACCCAGTACCACCTCAAGTTCAAGGCGCCGCTGATCGGCAAGGCGCCCGTGATCGAGGGCGATACGCTGGCGGCCGTGGCCGTTCCGCTGCACGACCGCATGACCGAATCGGTGCTTGCCACCGTCGCGCAGGCGGCCAGCCTGTTCAGCGAGCTGCCGGCCCAGCCGATGGCGCAGGTGGATGTGCAGACCGGCGGCCGCGAGGCCCTGGTGGCCGCCAACACCGGCTTCGGCCTGGCGCTGGCCGAGGACGAGATCGACTACCTCGTCGACGCCTTCACCCGCCTGGGCCGCAACCCCAGCGACGTCGAACTCATGATGTTCGCCCAGGCCAACAGCGAGCACTGCCGCCACAAGATCTTCAACGCCCAGTTCACCATCGACGGCGTGGCCCAGCCGCAAAGCCTGTTCTCGATGATCCGCCACACCGAGAAGCAGAACCCGCAGCACACGGTGATCGCCTATGCGGACAACGCCTCGGTGATGGAGGGCTCGTCGATCGAGCGTTTCGTCGCGGCTTCGGACTCGCAAAGCTATCAAAAAGATAGCGCCCTGAGCCATGTGCTGATGAAGGTCGAGACGCACAACCACCCGACCGCCATCTCGCCGTTCCCTGGCGCCTCGACCGGCGCGGGTGGCGAGATCCGCGACGAAGGCGCCACCGGCCGCGGCTCCAGGCCCAAGGCCGGCCTGACCGGCTTCACCGTATCGAAGCTCTGGCCGGAAGAGGGCCACTACGGCAAGCCCGAGCACATCGCCAGCCCGCTACAGATCATGACCGAGGGCCCGCTGGGCGGCGCCGCGTTCAACAACGAATTCGGCCGGCCCAACCTGCTGGGTTACTTCCGCGAATACGAGCAGACCATCGCGAGCGACCTCGACACGGTGCAGCGCGGCTACCACAAGCCCATCATGATCGCGGGCGGCCTCGGCAGCATCGATGCCACGCAGACCCGGAAGATCCAGTTCCCGGCCGGCTCGCTGCTGATCCAGCTCGGCGGCCCCGGCATGCGCATCGGCATGGGCGGCAGCGCCGCGAGCTCGATGGCGACCGGCGCGAATGCGGCCGAGCTCGACTTCGACTCGGTGCAGCGCGGCAACCCCGAGATCGAGCGCCGTGCCCAGGAAGTCATCAACCATTGCTGGCAGCAGGGCGCGGCCAACCCGATCCTTGCGATCCACGACGTGGGCGCGGGCGGCCTGAGCAATGCCTTCCCCGAATTGACCAACGACGCCGGCCGCGGCGCGCGCTTCGACCTGCGCGCCGTGCCGCTCGAGGAGTCGGGCATGGCGCCGAAGGAAATCTGGTGCAACGAAAGCCAGGAGCGCTATGTGCTGGCCATTGCGCCGGAATCGCTCGAACAGTTCAAGGCGTTTTGCGAGCGCGAGCGCTGCCCGTTCTCGGTGGTCGGCGTGGCGACCGAGGAGCGCCAGCTGCTGGTGGCCGATGAAGGCGCCGAAGTCCAGCCCGTCGACATGCCGATGGACGTGCTGCTCGGCAAGCCGCCCAAGATGCACCGCGACGTCAAGACCGTCGCTCGCACCTTCAAGCCGCTCGACCTCACCGGCGTCGACCTGCAGAAGGCCGCCATCGACGTGCTCGCGCACCCGACCGTGGCCTCCAAGCGCTTCCTGATCACCATCGGCGACCGCACCGTGGGCGGCCTGAGCCACCGCGACCAGATGGTCGGCCCCTGGCAGGTGCCGGTGGCCGATTGCGCCGTGACGCTGGCCGACTACARGGGCTTTGCCGGCGAGGCCATGAGCATGGGCGAGCGCACGCCGCTGGCCGCGCTCGACGCGCCGGCCTCGGGCCGCATGGCCGTGGCCGAGGCCATCACCAACCTGCTGGCCGCGCCGATCGAACTCTCGCGCGTCAAGCTGTCGGCCAACTGGATGGCCGCCTGCGGCGAACCCGGCGAAGACGCCGCGCTGTACGAGACCGTCAAGGCCGTGGGCCTGGCGCTGTGCCCGGCGCTGGGCGTGTCGATTCCGGTCGGCAAGGATTCGCTGTCGATGCGCACGCAGTGGAAGGATGACAAGGCCGGCGGGGAAGCCAAGAAGGTGACATCCCCCGTCAGCCTGATCGTGACCGCCTTCGCCACGCTGGCCGATGTGCGCGGCACGCTCACGCCGCAGCTCGATGCGGCCGAGGCAGACACCACGCTGGTGCTGATCGACCTGGGCCGCGGAAAGCACCGCATGGCCGGCAGCATCCTGTCGCAGACGCTCGGCCAGAGCGGCGACACCGTGCCCGACCTCGACGATCCGGCGCAGCTCGTGGCGCTGGTGAACGCCGTGAACGCGCTGCGCGCCGACGGCAAGATCCTCGCGATGCACGACCGCAGCGACGGCGGCCTGTTCGCCACCGCCTGCGAAATGGCCTTTGCGGGCCATGTGGGCGTGGCGCTCAATGTCGACATGCTGGTCACCGAGGGCGACGGCATTTCGGACAGCCGCATGGAAACCGGCGACGCCAAGAATTGGGCGCAGCAGGTCAGCGCGCGGCGCGAGGAGCTCACGCTCAAGGCGCTGTTCAACGAAGAGCTGGGCATGGTGCTGCAGGTGCGCACGGCCGAACGCAACGACGTGATGCAGGTGCTGCGCACCCACGGCCTCAGTGCCCACAGCCATTTCGTCGGCAAGACACGGCCCGCCAGTTCGGCCATGGACGCCGGCAAGGGCAAGCTTGAAATCTGGCGCGATGCCAAGTCGGTGTTCAGTGCGAGCCTGCAGGACCTGCATCAGGTCTGGGACTCGGTCAGCTGGAAGATCGCCCGCGAGCGTGACAACCCGGCCTGTGCCGATGCCGAGCACGCCGCGGCGGGCGAGCCCTCCGATCCGGGCATGCACGTGTTCCTGCCGAACCAGCCGACGGCCCCGGCCATCCTGCAGTCGCGCCCCAAGGTCGCCATCCTGCGCGAGCAGGGCGTCAATTCGCACGTCGAGATGGCCTACGCCTTCACCGAAGCAGGCTTCGAGGCCTACGACGTGCACATGACCGACCTGCAGACGGGCAGGGCGGACCTCGCCAACTTCAAGGGCGTGGTCGCCTGCGGCGGCTTCAGCTACGGCGACACGCTGGGCGCCGGCATCGGCTGGGCGCGCAGCATCACCTTCAATCCCCGCCTGGCCGAGCAGTTCAAGGCCTTCTTCGGCCGCGAAGACACCTTCGGCCTCGGCGTGTGCAACGGCTGYCAGATGTTCGCCGAGCTGGCCGACATCATCCCGGGCGCCGAAGCCTGGCCGCGCTTCACCACCAACCAGAGCGAACGCTTCGAGGCGCGCCTGTCGATGGTCGAAGTGCTCGAATCACCCAGCATCTTCTTTGCGGGCATGGCCGGCAGCCGGCTGCCGATCGCGGTGGCGCACGGCGAGGGCTACGCCAACTTCAAGCACCGCGGCGACCAAGCCAAGGCCATCGCTGCGATRCGCTTCGTCGACAACCACGGCAAGGCCACCGAGCAGTACCCGTTCAACCCGAATGGCAGTGCGGGCGGCCTGACCTCGGTGACCACGCCGGACGGCCGCTTCACCGCGGTGATGCCGCACCCGGAGCGCGTGTTCCGCAACATCCAGATGAGCTGGACGCCGGGCGACAAGAGCGAGTTGAGCCCGTGGATGCAGATCTGGCGCAACGCGCGGAAGTGGGTTGGCTGATCGACGCAAGCCTGCCGTGCGGCGGGCAATAAAAAAGCGGCCCGCGGGCCGCTTTTTCATGGGGTTGCAAAGCCCCGGCCTTACTCGACCTTGGCTTTCGCGCGCAGGTCTTCCTGGTACTTCTGCAGGCGCTGCTGCTGCAACTGCTGCGTGATCTGCGGCTTCACTTCTTCCAGCTTCGGCAGTTGGGCCTGGCGGATGTCGTCGACACGGATGATGTGATAGCCGAACTGCGTCTTGATGGGGGCAGGGGTGGTCTCGCCCTTCTTGAGCTTGATCATCGCTTCCGAGAACTCGGGCACGAAGCTCGCGGGGTTGGCCCAGTCGAGGTCGCCGCCGTTGGCGCCCGAACCCGGGTCCTTGCTCTGCTTCTTGGCGATGTCTTCGAACTTGGCGCCCTTCTTCAGGTCGGCCATGATCTTCTTGGCCTGGTCTTCGGTTTCGACCAGGATGTGGCGCGCCTTGAATTCCTTGCCGCCGTTGGCTGCGACGAACTTGTCGTACTCGGCCTTCACGTCGGCGTCCGAGATCGGACTCGTCTTGCGGTAGTTCTCGAACAGCGCGCGGATCAGGATGGCCTGGCGGGCGAGTTCGAGCTGGTTCTTGTAGTCGTCGCTGGCATCCAGGCCTTGCTTCTGCGCTTCCTGCATGAACACTTCGCGGGCCACGATTTCTTCGCGCAGCTGGCTTTGCATCTCGGGCGTCACCGGGCGGCCTGCGGCTGCCAGTTGCTGCGCCAGGACGTCCATGCGGGCCTTCGGTACCGGCTTGCCGTTCACGATGGCTGCGTTCTGTGCCAGAGCCGCCATGGGGATGGCACCGATCAGCGCTGCGGCCGCAACGGCCTGCAAGATGTGTTTTTTCATGGAATGAATATCAGGCTGGAGAGAAAGTGCGCGTGTAGGAAAAGGCGCGTGAAAGAAAGCAGAGAGAGTCGAACAAAAGGGGAGAAAGAGGGGCTGGAGCACCGCGGCGATGACGGCATGTCAGCGGCGTGCAACCGATTGGACGACTCAGAGCACCTCGATGGCGATGGCGTGCAGACCCTGTGCGATAAAAACCTGGAGGGCATCATACACAAGCCGATGTCGCGCCACGCGAGGCTTCCCGGCGAAAAGCGGGGAGGCGATGCGAACACGGAAATGGGTGCCGCGGCCTTCCGCGTTGGCACCCGCATGGCCGGCGTGGGCGCCGCTCTCGTCGATCACTTCGAGCTGCGTCGGGGCCAGCGCCTCGCGCAGTGCGGCTTCGAGGTCGGCCGCGGTGGGCAGGAGTGCGGCGCTCGTCACGCGGCCGGCTTGTCGTCGCCCTTCAGGTGCGGCGCAATGTACAGCCCCTGCGCCACCAGGAAGACGATGGGGAACACATAGCCCCAGAGCTTGAAGTTGACCCAGGCCTCGGTGGTGAAGTAGGCCGCCACGTAACCGTTGATGATGGCCATGAAGAGGCAGTAGCCGATCCACGCCACGTTGAGGCGGCCCCAGATGCGCTCGGGCAGCTCGAGCTGTGAGCCCAGCAGCATCTTGAGGAAGTTCTTCTTCAGCGCCCAGAGCGCCACCGCGAGCGCAATCGCCATTGCGCCATAGAGCACCGTCGGCTTCCACTTGATGAAGCGGTCGTCGTGCAGCACCAGCGTGAGCGTGCCGAACAGCAGGATCAGCACCAGCGTGGCCTTCTGCATCGCCTGYAGCTTGCGTTCGGTTGCATAGATGATGGCCATCTGCACCACGGTGGCGGCCATCAGCACGCCGGTGGCGGTGTAGATGTCGGCGAGCTTGTAGGCGCCGAAGAACAGCAGGATCGGGAAGAAGTCGAGGATCAGTTTCATTTTTTCTGGAAGTCGAGCGATGCCGAGTTCATGCAGTAGCGCAGGCCGGTTTCGGTGGGGCCGTCGGGGAACACGTGGCCCAGGTGGGCGCCGCAATTCGCGCAGACATTCTCCGTGCGCACCATGCCGTGCGATCGGTCGACGATGTTCCTGATGGCGCCGGGTACGGCTTCTTCCGAGAAGCTCGGCCAGCCGCAGCCCGCGTCGAACTTGGTGCTCGACTCGAACAGCTTCGCGCCGCAGCACACGCAGTGGTACGTGCCGTCGTCCCAGTGGGCTTCGTACTTGCCGGTGAAGGGGCGCTCGGTGGCCGCATGGCGCGTCACCTCGAAAGCGGCGGGTTCGGCGCCTTTTTCAGCGAGCAGGGCTTTCCATTCGGCGTCGGTTTTCTGTGCAGGAGTGGTCATGATGAACAGCTGATTTCAATCGTGGAAGCCCAGTCGGGCGGGAAGCCGGCATACGCATCGGCACCGGGATGTTCTTCAAATGGGGTTTCGAGCAGCGCCAGCAAGGTTGCCACACCCGAGAAGTCCTTCCGGGCTGCCGCTTCGATGGCTTGCTGGCCCAGGTGGTTCCGCAACACGTACTTCGGATTGGATTTGAGCATCAAATCGGCGGTTGCCGAGCTTGCGGCCTGTGCATGACGCTCTGAAAAAGATAGCAACCACGCGTCGAAACCGGGGCGGTCCAGGAACAGGTCGCGCACCGGTTCCACATGGCCGTCGGCCATGTATTGGGAGAGCCGGCGCCAGAAGATCGTGTAGTCGACCTTGCCGGCGGCCAGCAGCTTGAGCACGCCCTCGATCAACGCGCGGTCGCCCTCGGCCGCATCCGCGAGGCCGAGCTTGGCGCGCATGCGGGCCTCGAATTCGGTCGGGAACACCGTCTTGTACGACTCCAGCGCGGCCACCGCGATTTCCTGGTCGCCGATCAGCGGCAGCAGCGCCTGGGCGAGACAGAAGAGGTTCCAGTACGCCACGTTGGGCTGCTGGTTGAAGGCATAGCGGCCGCTGGTGTCGCTGTGGTTGCAGATGTGGCGCGGATCGAAGCCGTCGAGGAACTGGAAGGGCCCGTAGTCGATGGTGAGCCCGAGGATGCTCATGTTGTCGGTGTTCATCACCCCATGGCAGAAGCCCACGGCCTGCCATCGGGCGAGCAGGGCGGCGGTGCGCTCGCTCACGGCTTCGAGGAACGCGGCATAGGCGTTGCCGTTGAAGCGGTCGGTGGTGCGGCAGGCGGGGTAGTGGCGGTCGATGACGTAATCGGCCAGTGCGCGCAACTCGGCGTCGCGCTGGTTGGCGGCAAAGTGCTCGAAGTGGCCGAAGCGGACGAAGCTTGGCGCCACGCGGGTGACGACGGCCGCGCTTTCGGGCTCTTCGCGGTACACGTGGGCGTCGGAGCCGGTCACGCAGAGCGCCCGGGTGGTCGGGATGCCGAGGCCGTGCATGGCCTCGCTGCAGAGGAATTCGCGGATGCTGGAGCGCAGCACGGCGCGGCCATCGCCGCCGCGCGAGTAGGGCGTGCGGCCCGCGCCTTTGAGCTGCACCTCGAGGCCACCCGCCGTCTCGCCCAGCATGATGGCCCGGCCATCGCCGAGCTGGCCGGCCCAGACACCGAACTGATGGCCGCTGTAGACCGTGGCGAAGGGCTTTGTTCCGGCGACGGGCAGGCTGCCGGTCAGGGCGGACAGCGTGGCGTCCGATTGCCGCCAATCGGACGGCAACCCGAGCGCGCGGGCCACCGCCTCGCTGGAGCCCACCCAGTAGGGATCGGGCAGCGGCGTCGGTCGCAGTTCGGTGAGAAAAGCGGACCCCAGCGTCGAGAAACCAGGTTTCCAGCGCAATCCCGGGTCCGCGACGTCCGTGTCTTCAGCAAGCAGGCTCATGCCCGGATTGTCCGGCAGAGCGCGAAACCCCTTGCCGCGGGGGCCATCGAGGCCTCGGCCCGGTCAGTGTGAGAGTGCCGGCGTGTCCCAGATCCGCGCCCGATACTGCGCGGGCGGCAGGCCGAACCAGCGCTTGCAGGCCCGGAAGAAGTTGCTGCTGTCGACGAAGCCGAGCATGTCCGCCACGTCGGTGAGCGTGTGGCGGTCTTCCGCCAGGTACTGCTGCGCCAGCTCGCGGCGGGTGCGGTCGAGCAGCGACTGGAACGACACCGATTCCTCCTGCAGCCGCCGTTGCAGGGTGCGCTCTGCCAGTCCGAGGCCCGCAGCCACGTCCTGCCGGCGCGGCTCGCCCAGCTGCAGCCGGCGCGCGATCTCGGCGCACACCAGGCTGCTGGTGGTGGTCTGGCCCAGCTGGTTCAGCTGGTTTTCGAGCAGTTGCTCGTGCACCTCGGCGAGCGAAGGGTGGTGGGTGGGGAGCGCCAGCGCCAGATCGGCGTCCGACACCAGCATGCGGTTGGCGATCGCGTTGAAGCGCATCTCGCAGCCGAAGGCCTCGCGGTGCGGTGCTTCGTTGGCGGGCGCCGCGTAGACGAACTCCATCGCCAGCGGCCGCAGCTCGCGCCGGGTGAGCCACTGGCACTGCATCAGCACGGTCAGCATGGCGTATTCGACGCGCTGCCGCGGTATCGGCAGGCTGCCGCCGTTGTGCTCCATCACCAGCCAGCAGCCGCGTGCATCGGCCTCGAGCGAGAAGCCGGTGGCGTCCGAGATGACGGCCATGTAGCGCGCGAGGCGTACCAGCGCGGTCCGCAGGTCGGGGCTGCAGGTCATGGCGTAGCCCACCGTGCCGAGCTTGCTGTGCCGCGCGGCCAGCGCGCGCTGCATGCCCAGCGTGGGCTTGCCCACGCGAGCGACGGCGAGCTGCCACAGCACCGTGATCTCGTCGACCGGGACGCGCGCGTTCTGGCGCCGCAGCGATTCAGGGTCGAAGCCCGCATCGCGCAACAGCGCGGGCACGTCCAGCCCCTCCGCCTCGAACATCGACAGCACGCCTTCGAGCCATTCGGCGGAACTGGTGCGCAACTCCGGCTGCGGCATGCAGAGGCCCCGCCTGGCGGGACGGCGCACGTGGCGAGGCAGTTGTGCTTGTGAAGTCATTGCTTTGGCGCGCTTGCGATAGCGGTGAATGCGGGGTCGATTTCTAGAATTTTTGTGGGTTCGGCGCGCCGCAGTATGGGCATCGGACACCGATGCAGGAATTCCGATTAACCCGGTGTGGAGACAAAAAATGAATACGTCAGAGGCAACGGAAAGCCAGGGCGCGACACGACAAGCGGCGGCAACGGTGGCAAGAGCCGTCGCGGTGGCCGCCTGCATGGCCGTCACGGCCTGCGGCGGCGGCTCCTCGGGCTCGTCGTTTTCGTTCCTGCCGGTCACCCCGCCTGCGCCACCGCCGCCGGCTGCGCCACCCCCGGCCGCCGACGGCCCCATGGTGCGCCAGACCACGGCCGGCAAGATCGAAGGCGTGGACGACAGCGCCAACTCCGGCACCTGGTTCTGGAAAGGCGTTCCATTCGCGCAGCCGCCGGTCGGTGCGCTGCGCTGGCGCGCGCCGGTGGCGCCCGCGGCCTGGAGCGGCATCCGGCCGGCGGCGAAGTTCGGCAATGCCTGCCTGCAGATCGGCCGACTGTTCGGGCCCGGCGCCAACAACACCTACGACACCACCATCGGCGCCATGCTGGGCAAGCCGACCGGCAGCGAGGACTGCCTGTTCGTCAACATCTGGCGCCCCGCCACGGCCGACAAGAACCTGCCGGTGCTGCTGTTCGTGCACGGCGGCAGCAACATTTCGGGCTACACGGCCGATCCTCTGTACGACGGCGCCAGGCTGGCGAAGACCGCCAACGCGGTGGTCATCACCGCCAGCTACCGCCTGGGCATCCTGGGCTTCATGAACATGCCGCAGCTGCGGCCGGGCGGCACCGCGGGCGACGACTCGGGCAACTTCGCGCTGCTCGACAACCTAGCGGCGCTGCGCTACATCAAGAACAACGTCGAGGGCTTCGGTGGCGATCCGAACAACGTCACGCTCTCGGGCGAATCGGCCGGTGCCACCAACCTGCTGGCGGTGATGACCTCGCCGATGGCCAAGGGCCTGTTCCACAAGGCCTTCGAGATGAGCGGGGGCATCTCGCTCGCAAGCAACCTGCCGATGGGCACGCTGCCCACGCTGTCCCCGGCATCGGCCTCGCTCGCGCAGGGCCAGGCGATCCTGGAGAAGCTGCTCGTGGCCGATGGCACCGCCGCCGACGCGGCCGCGGCCAAGACCTACATCGGCACACGCACGCCGGCCCAGATTTCCGACTACCTGCGTGCGCAGGAGGGCGGGGCGCTGCTGACCACGGTGGTCGCCAACGGGCTGGGTAGCGTCGCGCCCATTCCCGACGGCACGATGCTGCCGACCGACCTCATCGGCGCCATCGCGGCGGACCAGTACGTCAAGGTGCCCATGCTCGCGGGCAACACGCGTGACGAGGGCAAGCTCTTCGCGTCGCTACTGGGAACGATCGGCTTTCCGGCGCCCGGCTGGATCGTCACCGACGCCCAGCGCTTCTCGTTGATGTTCAACTTCGACCCCAACGCCGCGCCGGCGCTCACGGTGAATGACATCATCAACCCGTTCTACCTTCCGGTAGGCACGCCCGGCACGGGCTACAACGCGGCCACCGACATCATCACGAAGGGCCTCTTCGGAGCCAACCGCGACAGCCTGCTCAACACGATGAAGACGCGCCAGTCGAACATCTGGCACTACCGCCTGGACTGGGCGCAGGAGCCGCCGCCGTGGAACGACGTGTACGGCGCCTCGCACGCCTTCGATCTGCCCTTCGTGTTCGGCAACTTCGACGGCTCGCTGCTCAGCAACGTGATGGGCGGCAAGGCCAACCAGCCGGGGCGAATCGCCTTGTCCAACGCCTTCATGGCCAGCGTCGGCGCCTTCATGCGCAAGGGCGATCCGAACACGCCCGAACTTGGTGCGGCCTGGGCGCCGTGGCCGTCGCAGCTGCTGCTCGACGCCACGCCCTCGGCGGCCAGGATCACGCCGGTGAGCACCCCTTGATGAGCCGCTTCGTTCAATCCAGCAGTGCGGGTTTGTGTCATTGTGCAAGTGGCCGAAGCTTGCGTGAATCTGTTGTCCGCAAGCTTTCATGAAGTCATTTCACAAAGGAGTCCGTAGATGCTGGGTTTGATGCAAGACCAACCGCTTTTGATCTCGTCGCTGATCGAGTTCGCCGAGCGCCACAATGGCGACGGCGAGATCGTCTCGCGCCGGGTCGAGGGCGACATTCACCGCACCACGTGGGGCGGTATCGCATCGCGTGCCCGGCAGGTGGCCAATGCGCTGGACGGCGAGCAGCTGCTGTTCAGCGACCGCATCGCCACCCTGGCCTGGAACGGCTATCGCCACCTGGAGCTGTACTACGGCGTGAGCGGCAGCGGCCGCGTGCTGCACACCATCAACCCGCGCCTGCACCCCGACCAGATCGCGTGGATTGCCAACCATGCCGAAGACCAGATCCTGTGCTTCGACCTGAGCTTCCTGCCGCTGGTGCAGGCGGTGCACGCCAAGTGCCCCACGATCCGGAAATGGATTGCACTGTGCGACGCGGACAAGCTGCCGGCCGACAGCGGCATCCCCAATCTCGTGAGCTACGAAAGCTGGATGGGCAAGCAGCCGGCCGACTACGACTGGCCCACCTTCGACGAGAACTCGGCCTCGAGCATGTGCTACACGAGCGGCACCACGGGCAACCCGAAGGCCGCGCTCTACAGCCACCGCTCGACGATGCTGCATGCCTACGCGGCGGCCTTGCCCKACGTGATGCGCCTGTCGGCGCGTGACTCGGTGCTGCCGGTGGTGCCTATGTTCCACGTCAACGCCTGGGGCATTCCGTACTCGGCCGCGCTCGTGGGCTGCAAGCTCGTGTTCCCCGGCCCGGCGCTCGACGGCAAGTCGGTGTACGAGCTGATCGAGTCCGAGGGCGTGACCTTCGCGGCCGGCGTGCCCACCGTGTGGCAGATGATGCTCGGCCACATGCAGGCCGGCGACCTGAAGTTCAGCAAGCTCAACCGCACCGTCATCGGCGGCTCGGCCTGCCCGCCGGCCATGATCACGGCGTTCCAGGAGAAATTCAACGTCGAGGTGCTGCATGCCTGGGGCATGACCGAGATGAGCCCGCTGGGCACGCTCTGCACGCTCAAGAACAAGCACCTGTCGCTGCCGCCCGATGCGCAGCTGCAGATCCGCATGAAGCAGGGCCGCGCCATCTTCGGCGTCGACATGAAGATCGTCGATGGCGACGGCAAGGAACTGCCCTGGGACGGCAAGGCCTACGGCGACCTGCTGGTCAAGGGGTCCTGGATCGTCAAGGAGTACTTCAAGGGCGAGGGCGGCGATCCGCTCATTCCCGACGCGCAGGGCCGCGGCTGGTTTCCCACCGGCGACGTCGCCACCATCGACGCCGAGGGCTACCTGCAGATCACCGACCGCAGCAAGGACGTGATCAAGTCGGGCGGCGAGTGGATCAGCTCGATCGAGATCGAGAACATCGCCGTCGCGCACCCGGCCGTGGCCATGGCCGCCTGCATCGGCGTGTTCCATCCGAAGTGGGACGAGCGGCCGATCATCGCGGTCGTGAAGAAGCCCGGTGCGGAAGTCACGCGCGAAGAGCTGCTGAAGTTCTACGAGGGCAAGACCGCCAAGTGGCAGGTCCCGGACGACGTGGTCTTCGTCGAGGCCATTCCGATCGGCGCCACCGGCAAGATTCTGAAAACCAAGCTGCGCGAACTCCTCAAGGACTACAAGCTGCCGACCCTCTGAAGAACCGCCAAAGCCCACCCGCACTGTCGCGCACGCGATAGGAAGGCTGCCTTCGCGGCCTTCCTTCCGGGCAATCCCTGTGCGGAGAAGAAAAGGGCACTTGTACGCTGGCATCCCGCCTTTCACTCAGGAGACTCTTCATGCAATTTGCTCTCAAGTCAGTCGCTGCTTGTGCCATGTTGGTGAGCGTGACCGCCGCCTTCGCCCAGAAGGGCGAGACGGTCAAGATCGCCTGGCTCGACCCGCTCTCCGGCCTGATGGCCGCGGTCGGCACCAACCAGCTCAAGACCACGCAGTTCCTGGCTGAAGAGTTCAACAAGAAGAACGCGTCAGGCGTGAAGTTCGAGATCATCGCCATCGACAACAAGCTCAGCCCGCAGGAAACCACCGCCGCGCTGCGCTCGGCCCAGGACCAGGGCGCGCGCTACATCACCCAGGGCAACGGCTCGGGCCCGGCGCTCGCGATCATCGACGCCATCGAGAAGAACAACGCGCGCAATCCCGGCAAGGAACTGCTTTACCTGAACTACGCGGCGGTCGATCCCGACCTCACCAACAGCAAGTGCAGCTACTGGCACTTCCGCCTCGACGCCGACACCTCCATGAAGATGGAAGCGCTGACCGCCTGGATGAAGGACCAGCCCGACATCAAGAAGGTCTACATCCTCGGCCAGAACTATGCGCACGGCGTGCAGGTGTCGAAGTTCGCCAAGGAAGACCTCAAGATCAAGCGCCCCGACATCCAGATCGTCGGCGACGACCTGCATCCGCTCGCGCAGGTGCGCGACTTCTCGCCCTACATCGCCAAGATCAAGGCCTCGGGCGCGGACACCGTCATTACCGGCAACTGGGGCTCCGACCTGTCGCTGCTCATCAAGGCGGCGAACGACTCGGGGCTGGACGTCAAGTTCCTGACGTACTACGCACCGGGCGCCGGCACGCCCACGGCCATGGGCGCCACCTCGGCCGGCAAGGTCTACACGGTGGCCTATGCCCACTACAACATGGGTGGCGAGATCCAGAAACTGCTTGCCGGCTACAAGAAGAAGATGAACGACGACCTGACGCAGTCCTCGATCTACCACACGTTCGCATTGCTCGATGCCGCTTTCGTTCAGACCAAATCGACCGATCCGGTCAAGGTCGCGGCCGCGCTGGAGGGCATGAAGATCAAGAGCTTCAACGGCGAGGTCGAGATGCGCAAGGCCGACCACCAGCTGCAGCAGGGCCTCTACATCTCCAGGTGGGAAAAGGCCAGCGCCAAGTACCCCTACGACGCCGAGAACACCGGCTACACGAATGTCCCCGTGAAGTATTACGAGTCGTATGTGGCGAGCACGCCGACGACCTGCCAGATGAAGCGCCCCTAGGCGTCTTTGTGAACGCATTTCCTACTCGGTGGTAGCAACGCTCTACCGGCGGGTAGCAATTGGAGAAATGCGCTGTCGCCTGCGCGATAGAAACGGGCCTTTGCGGCCACCCCCTTACGGGCATTCCCTGAGGGGAGGGGCTGCGAACGCTTGTACGCTCGTGCAAGGCTTTTTGATTCGGTTTGACCAGGAGAAATAGATCGTGAAGTTCGCTCTGAAAATCGCTACCGCAGCCATCCTTGCCGCCACTGCCACCGGTGCGCTGGCCCAGAAGGGTGAAACCGTCAAGATCGCATGGCTCGACCCGCTGTCGGGCCTGATGGCCGCGGTGGGCACCAACCAGCTCAAGACCTTCCAGTTCCTGGCCGAAGAATTCAACAAGAAGAACGTGGCCGGCGTGAAGTTCGAGGTCATCGGCATCGACAACAAGCTGAGCCCGCAGGAAACCACCAGCGCACTGCGCTCGGCCATGGACCAAGGCGCGCGCTACGTGGTGCAGGGCAACGGCTCCGGCCCGGCGCTCGCCATCATCGACGCGCTCGAAAAGCACAACGCGCGCAACCCCGGCAAGGAAGTGGTCTACATCAACTACGCCGCGGTCGACCCCGACCTCACCAACAGCAAGTGCAGCTACTGGCACTTCCGCCTCGATGCCGACACCTCCATGAAGATGGAAGCGCTGACCACCTTCATGAAGGACCAGGCCGACATCAAGAAGGTCTACCTGATCAACCAGAACTACGCGCACGGCCAGCAGGTCTCGAAGTTCGCGAAGGACAACCTCAAGGCAAAGCGCCCGGACATCGAGATCGTCGGCGACGACCTGCACCCGCTGGCCCAGGTGCGCGATTTCGCGCCCTACATCGCCAAGATCAAGGCCTCGGGCGCCGACACGGTCATCACCGGCAACTGGGGCTCCGACCTCGCGCTGCTCATCAAGTCAGCCAACGATTCGGGCCTGAACGTCAAGTTCTACACCTACTACGCCGTGACCAACGGCACGCCGACCGCCATGGGCGCGGCCTCGGATGGCAAGGTCTACCAGGTGAGCTACAGCCACTACAACGCGCCGGGTCCGGTCCAGCCGCTGATGGGCGAGTTCAAGAAGAAGTTCAACGACGACATGTACACCACCGACGTCTACACGGTGTACGCGATGCTGAGCGAAGCGTTCGTCCGCACCAAGTCGACCGATCCCGTGAAGGTGGCGGCCGCGATGGAAGGCATGAAGTTCAAGAGCTTCAACGGCGACGTCGAGATGCGCAAGGCCGACCACCAGCTGCAGCAGGGCCTGTGGATCACGCGCTGGCAGAAGGCCGACGCCAAGAACCCCTACAGCCCGGAAAACACCGGCTACACGCTGGCACCGGTGAAGTACTACGAGCCCTACGTCTCGAGCACCCCGACGACGTGCCAGATGAAGCGACCCGGCGCCGCGGCTTCCTGATCTCCGTCTAGCTGGTCGAGGCCCGACTTCAACACTCGGGCCTCTTTCTTTTTTCACGCATCCGAAGGACCGATGAACGTCGAATTTTTCGTCATCTCGCTGCTCAACGGCGTCAGCTACGGGCTGCTGTTGTTCATGCTGAGCTCTGGCCTTACGCTGATCTTCAGCATGATGGGCGTGCTCAACTTTGCGCACGCGAGCTTCTACATGCTCGGCGCCTACATCGCTTACACGCTGTCGGGCATCGTGGGCTTCTGGCCGGCGCTCTTTCTCGCGCCGCTGCTGGTGGGCCTGCTGGGCGCGGGCTTCGAGCGCTATAGCCTGCGCCGGGTCCACAAATTCGGCCACGTGCCCGAGCTGCTGGTGACCTTCGGTCTTTCCTACCTGATCCTCGAACTGGTGCAGCTGGCCTGGGGCCGCTCCACGGTGCCCTACGGCCTGCCGACGCAGCTGCAGGGGCCGCTGTTCTCGCTCTACGGCACGCAGTTTCCGAAGTCGCGCTCCTTCATCATGCTGGTGGCGGTGCTGATGCTGATCTCGGTCTGGCTGCTGCTCACGCGCACGCGCATCGGCCTCGTGATCCAGGCGGCGCTCAAGCATCCCGACATGGTCGAGGCGCTGGGCCACAACGTGCCGCGCGTCTTCATGCTGGTGTTCGGCGGCGGCGCCGCGCTCGCGGGCCTCGCGGGCGTGATCGGCGGCAACACCTACGTCACCGAACCCGCCATGGCCGGTTCGGTCGGCACCATCATCTTCGTGGTGGTGGTGGTCGGCGGCATGGGTTCGCTGGCCGGTGCTTTCCTCGCGTCGCTCTTGATCGGCATCATCCAGACCTTCGCGGTCGCCATGGACCAGTCGCTGGCCACCGGCCTGCAGGCGCTGGGCATGACGGTGACCGACCAGACCTTCGGCTACGAGCTGCTCAAGCTCACGATCTCGCAGGTCGCGCCGATCCTGCCGTACCTGTTCCTGGTGCTGATCCTCATCTTCCGGCCCAAGGGTCTTTTGGGCACGCGAGAGGACTGATGCCATGACAACGACCACAACGCAGTACTACCGCTTCAAGCCCTGGAACATCGGGCGATACCTGATCTGGATGCTGTTCGCCATCGTCCTGATCATCTCGCCGCTGCTGTTCAAGAGCAGCCTGGCGCTCACGATGCTCTCGCAGATGGGCTACCTCATCATCATCTGCCTGAGCTACAACATCCTGCTGGGGCAGGGCGGCATGCTGAGCTTCGGCCATGCGGTCTACGTCGGGCTCGGCTCGTTCCTTGCCATCCATGCGATGAACATGGGCAGCAAGGGTGGCCTGCAGATTCCGCTGGTGCTCATCCCGCTGGTGGGCGGCCTGGCCGGCATGTTCTTCGCGGTGCTGTTCGGCTTCGTCACCACGAAGAAGTCGGGCACCACCTTCGCGATGATCACCATGGGCATCGGCGAGCTCGTGGCCTCGATGGCGCTGATGTTCCCGAGCTTCTTTGGCGGCGAGGGCGGCATCACCACCGACCGCGTGTACGGCCCGACCTTCTTCGGCTTCAACTTCGGTTCGCAGATCCAGGTGTACTACCTGATCGCCGCCTACTGTTTTGTCTGCACCGCGCTGATGTATGCCTTCACCGGCACGCCGCTCGGACGCATGCTGAACGCGGTGCGCGACAACCCGGAGCGCGTCGAGTTCATCGGCTACAACACGCAGCGCGTGCGCTACTTCGCGTTCATCATCGCGGGCTTCTTCGCCGGCATCGGCGGCGGGCTGGCCTCGATCAACTTCGAGATCGTGAACGCGGCCGACAGCCTGAATGCGATCCGCTCGGGCGGCTACCTGCTGTTCACCTTCCTGGGTGGCGCGGTGTTCTTCTTCGGGCCGATCATCGGCGCGGTGCTGCTGGTGTTCGCGTCGATCCTGCTGTCGGAACTCTCCAAGGCCTGGCAGCTCTACTTCGGCCTGGTGTTCGTGTTCATGGTGATGTTCGCCCCCGGCGGCATCGCGAGCCTGATCATGATGAACCTGCGGGTCGCCAAGTTCGGCAAGTTCGACCGCTTCTGGCTGCTGTACCTTGCCATCGCGGTGGCGCTGGTTCCGGTGGTCATCGGCGCGGCTGCGCTGATCGAGATGATCTATCACATCCAACTCAATGCGGCGATGGGTCCGACGCTGAATTTCTTCGGCGTGGCGCTCGACACCGAGGGCGTGGGCAGCTGGCTCGGTGCCGCTGCGATCCTGGCCGTCGGCCTGGCCGCGCTGGAGGTGGCACGCCGCCGCTTCGTGCGGGTCTGGGGGCATGCGCAGGAAGAAATCGAAGCAGAAATCAAACGTCGGGAGGCGGCGTAATGAGCGCGCAACACGCACTGGAACTGAAGGCGCTGCGCAAGAATTTCGGCAAGACCGAGATCATCCGCGGCGTGGACCTAGCGGTGAACGCCGGTGAGCGCGTGGCCATCATCGGCCCGAACGGAGCGGGCAAGTCGACGCTGTTCAACCTGATCAGCGGACGCCTCACGCCCACCAGCGGGGAGGTGCTGCTGAACGGCGAGCGCATCGACGGCAAGAAGCCCTACGAGATCAACCGGCTGGGCCTGTCGCGCAGCTTCCAGATCACCAACATCTTCCCGAAGCTCAGCGTCTTCGAGAACCTGCGCTGCGGCGTGCTGTGGAGCCTGGGCTACAAGTACACCTTCCTGCGCTTTCTCTCGAACCTCGACGACGCCAACGAACGCACCGAAGAACTGGTTCGCCAGATCGGGCTGGAACGCAAGCGCGACGTGCATGCGGTCAACCTCACGTACGCCGAGCAGCGCGCACTGGAGATCGGCGTGACCATCGCAGGCGGCGCCGGCGTGATCTTGCTGGATGAGCCCACGGCCGGCATGAGCAAGACCGAGACCTCGCACTTCATCTCGCTCATCAAGCACGTCACGGTCGGCAAGACGCTGCTGACGGTGGAGCACGACATGGGCGTGGTCTTCGGGCTGGCCGACAAGATCGCGGTGGTGGTGTACGGCGAGGTCATCGCCTTCGACACGCCCGCTTCCGTTCGCGCCAATGCGCGGGTTCAAGAGGCGTATCTCGGGTCTTCGGTCGCCGATGCACAAGGGGCGGGACACTGACATGCTGAAGCTTCACGACATCCACGCCTACTACGGCAAGAGCCATGTGCTGCATGGCGTTTCCTTCAACGTCGGCCCCGGCGAGATCGTCGCGCTGCTGGGCCGCAACGGCTCGGGCCGCTCGACCACCGCCAAGGCCATCATGGGCCTGGCGCATGCCGAGGGCACGCTGCGCTGGAAGGACAAGGACATCCTGCGCAAGAAGGCCTACGAGATCGCCCACCTGGGCATCGGCTACGTGCCCGAGAACCGCGACATCTTCCCCAAGCTCACGGTGCACCAGAACCTGCTGCTGGGACAGAAGGGCGCCGGCAAGGGCAGCCGCTGGTCGTTCGACGACATGTACGGCATGTTTCCGCGCCTGAAGGAGCGCCAGCACACCGAAGCAGGCGTGCTCTCGGGCGGCGAGCAGCAGATGCTCACGCTGTGCCGAACGCTGATGGGCGACCCCGACCTGATCATCATCGACGAGCCTACCGAAGGCCTCGCGCCGAAGATCGTCGAGCTGGTCGGCCAGTACCTGAAGACGCTCAAGGACAAGGGCATCTCGGTGCTGCTGATCGAGCAGAAGCTCACCATTGCGATGCAGATTTCCGACCGCGCGCTGGTCATGGGCCACGGCAGCATCGTGTTCGACGGCACGCCCGACAGCCTGCGCGCCGACAACGCCACTCGCAAGGAATGGCTGGAAGTCTGACGAGTTTCCAGGATCCGGGCCATGCCCCGGATCCCCCTTGTCCCAACAGCGACTGCGTGCCATTGTGAGGCCACGCGAAACGCCTAGAATCCCTCGAAAAAGAACACTCGTGCTTTTTCTTCTTTTTCTTCACACACCAAGGAACGCAGCATGACGGCTGAATACAAAGTGCTCGGCGATGTCGCCGTGATCACACTGACCAACCCTCCGGTCAACGGTCTCGGTTTCTCGACCCGCATCGGCATCACCGATGGCCTGTCGAAAGCCAATGCCGACGACGCCGTCAAGGCCATCGTCATCACCGGCGCCGGCACGGCGTTCTCGGGCGGCGCGGACATCAAGGAGTTCGGCACGCCCAAGGCGCTGCAGGAGCCCAATCTGCTGAGCGTGATCCTCTCGCTCGAAGCGTCGGCCAAGCCCATCGTCGCGGCCATCCACTCGGTGTGCATGGGCGGCGGCCTGGAACTGGCGCTCGGCTGCCACTACCGCGTGGCCGCACCCGGCACCAGCGTGGCGCTGCCCGAAGTCAAGCTCGGCCTGCTGCCGGGCGCCGGCGGTACGCAGCGCCTGCCGCGCGTGCTCGGCGTGGAAACCGCCCTGAACATGATCGTGAGCGGCGAGCCCGTGAAGAGCGAGCTGCTCGCGAGCCTGCCGGGCCAGAAGCTGTTCGACAAGCTGGCCGCCTCGACCGAGTCGGTGTTCGAAGAAGCCGTGGCCTTCGCCAAGAGCGTGGCCGGCAAGACCGGTGAAGCACTGCCGCTGGTGCGCAACTTGCCATGCAAGCACCCGCAAGGCGATGCCTACTTCCAGTTCGCCAGAAACATGGTCGGCGGCATGTCCAAGAACTACCCGGCGCCGCTCAAGTGCGTCGATGCCGTGCAGGCCGCCACGAAGATGAAGTTCGACGAAGGCATGGCCGAAGAGCGCCGTCTCTTCACCGCGCTGATGTTCACGCCCGAATCGCTGGCGCTGCGCCACCTGTTCATGGCCGAGCGCGCCGCCTCCAAGATTCCCGACGTGCCCGAAGACACCGCCAAGCGCGAGATCAAGGCCGTGGGCGTGATCGGTGCCGGCACCATGGGCGGCGGCATCTCGATGAACTTCCTGAACGCGGGCATCCCCGTCAAGATTCTCGAGATGAAGCAGGAAGCGCTCGACCGCGGCGTTGCCACCATCAAGAAGAACTACGAAGCCCAGGTCAAGAAGGGCAAGCTCAAGCAGGACAAGTACGAGCAGCGCATGGCGCTCTTGAGCACCACGCTGAGCTACGACGACCTGAAGGACGCCGACCTGATCATCGAAGCGGTGTTCGAGGAAATCGGCGTCAAGGAAAAGGTGTTCAAGGAACTCGACCGCGTTGCCAAGAAGGGCGCGATCCTGGCCTCCAACACCTCGACGCTCGACGTCGACAAGATCGCCTCGTTCACCGAGCGTCCACAAGACGTGGTCGGCATGCACTTCTTCAGCCCGGCCAACGTGATGAAGCTGCTCGAAGTGGTGCGCGGCAAGGCCACCGCCAAGGACGTGCTCGCCACGGTCATGGCCATCGGCAAGAAGATCAAGAAGACCTCGGTGGTTTCGGGCGTGTGCGACGGCTTCATCGGCAACCGCATGATCGAGCAGTACAGCCGCCAGGCCGGTTTCCTGCTCGACGAAGGCGCGACGCCGCAGCAGGTCGACAAGGCCGTCGAGAAGTTCGGCTTTGCCATGGGCCCATTCCGCATGGGCGACCTGGCCGGCAACGACATCGGCTGGGCGATCCGCAAGCGCCGCGCCACCGAGCGCGCCGACATGAAGTACAGCCGCACGGCCGACAAGCTCTGCGAACTGGGCCGCTTCGGCCAGAAGACGGGGGCAGGGTGGTACGACTACCAGGCCGGCAAGCGCGATGCGATTCCTTCGGAACTCGTCAACAAGATGATCGAGGACCACCGCAAGGAACTGGGCATCACGCCACGCAAGATTTCCGATGAAGAGATCGTGCAGCGCCTGGTGTATGCCCTCGTCAACGAAGGCGCGCACATCCTGGAAGACGGCATTGCCTCGAAGTCGGGCGACATCGACATGGTCTACCTCACCGGCTACGGCTTCCCCATCTGGCGCGGCGGCCCGATGCACTACGCATCGCAAGTCGGCCTGTACAACGTGGCCGAATCGATGAAGCGCTTTGCCAAGAACCCGCGCGACGACGCCGAGTTCTGGCAGCCCGCGCCGCTGATCCAGAAGCTGGTTGCCGAAGGCAAGTCCTTCAGCTGAGCCTGAACGGGGATCAAGACCGCCCATGTTGAAACGCATCTTCCTCGGGCTGCTGCTGGTGCTCCTGGCACTGGTGGCGGCCGTGGCGGTCAAGACCTGGACCACGCCATCGCAGCAGCTGGCGGTGGCGCCTGCACCGAAGCTCGACATCGACGTGCAGGCCGCTGCCAAACGGCTGTCCACGGCGATCACGTTCCGCACGGTGTCGGGCCTCGACGACCCGGCCGCCAACGCGGCCGAGTTCGACAAGCTGCACGCCTACCTCGAACAGCAGTACCCCAGGGTCCACGCCACCCTCAAGAAGGAAGTGGTCGGCAACAAGGCGCTGCTCTACACGTGGACCGGCACCGACCCGAAGGCCAAGCCCATCGCGCTGATGGCGCACCAGGACATGGTGCCCATCGCCCCGGGCACCGAGAAGGCCTGGACGGTCGACCCCTTCGCCGGCGAGATCAAGGACGGTTTCGTCTGGGGCCGCGGCACGCTCGACAACAAGAGCAACCTGTTCGCGCAGATGGAAGCCATCGAGCTGCTGATCGGCAGCGGTTTCCAGCCCAGGCAGACCGTCTACCTCGTGATGGGCGACGACGAAGAAGTGAGCGGCCTGCGCGGCGCGCTGCCCATCGCCGAACTGCTCAAGTCGCGCAACGTGCGCCTCGACTGGGTGCTCGACGAGGGCCTGCTGGTGCTCGACGGCGTGCTGCCCGGCCTTTCGAAGCCCGCGGCGCTCATCGGCCTGGCCGAGAAGGGCTACGGCACCTTCTTCCTGTCGCTCGACACGGCCCCCGGCCATTCGTCGATGCCGCCGCAGCACAGCGCCATCGGCAGCATGAGCGCGGCGCTCGCTCGGCTCGAAGCCAACCCGATGCCCGGCGGCATCAAGGGCGTGGCCGGCCAGATGTTCGGCGCGCTCGCACCCGAGATGAGCGGCGTCAACCGTGTGATGCTCTCCAACCTGTGGCTCACCGAGCCGCTGGTGCGCGGCCAGCTCGAAAAGAGCCCGAGCAGCAACGCCATGCTGCGCACGACCACCGCGCTCACCATCGTGCGCGCCGGCAACAAGGACAACGTGCTGCCCGGCCGCGCCGAGGCGGCCGTCAACTTCCGCATCCTGCCGGGCGACACCATCGACAGCGTCGAGGCACACCTGCGCAAGAGCCTGGGCAACGACGAGATCAAGATCAAGCGCTACCCCGGCAATTCGGAGCCGTCGCCCGTGTCGCCGACCGACAGCACCGGCTACCGCGCAATCCAGCAGGCCGTGCGCCAGACCTTTCCGGATGCCGTGGTAGCCCCGGGCCTCATGACCGCCGCCACCGACTCGCGCCACTTCAGCCTCGTGAGCGACGCCGTCTTCCGCTTCTCGCCGTTCCGCGTGAAAGGCGAAGACCTGGCGCGTTTCCACGGCAACAACGAGCGCCTCGCCATCTCCAACTACGGCGAGATGATCGGCTTCTATCACCAGCTCCTGCGCAACACCAACGCTGCGCCGGCGCAATGACGACCCACCTCTTTCCCTTCCATCTTCAAAGGACCTCATCATGACCAGCGCCGTCATTGTTTCCACCGCCCGCACGCCGCTCGCGAAGAGCTGGAAGGGTGCCTTCAACATGACGCACGGCGCCACGCTCGGCGGCCACGCCGTGCAGCACGCGATCTCGCGCGCCGGCATCGATGCGGCCGAAGTCGATGACGTGATCATGGGTTGCGCCACGCCCGAAGGCGCCACCGGCTCCAACATCGCACGCCAGATCGCGCTGCGCGCCGGCTGCCCCGTCACCACCTCGGGCATGACGATCAACCGCTTCTGTTCCTCCGGCCTGCAGACCATCGCCACCGCCGCGCAGCGCATCATCGCGGGCGAGGGCGACGTGTACGTGGCCGGCGGCGTCGAGAGCATCTCGTGCGTCCAGAACGAAGCCAACAAGCACATGCTGGCCGACCCCTGGCTCGTGAAGCACAAGCCCGAGATCTACTGGAACATGCTGCAGACGGCCGAGCAGGTCGCCAAGCGCTACAACATCGGCCGCGACGCCATGGACGAATACGGCGCCGCGAGCCAGCAAAAGGCCACCGCCGCTCTCGAGGCCGGCCGCTTCAAGGAAGAAATCGCACCGATTACCGTGCTGGCCGGCGTGGCCGATCCGGTGATGGGCCTGCGCACCAAGGAAGTCACCGTCGAGAACGACGAAGGCATCCGCGCCGGCACCACCAAGGAAGGCATCAGCGGCATCCGCTCGGCGATGCCCGGCGGCCTGATTTCGGCCGGCAACGCCAGCCAGTTCTCCGACGGCGGCGGCGCCTGCGTGGTGGTCGACGAGAAGTACGCGCAGCAAAAGGGCCTGAAGCCGCTCGGCCGCTTCCTCGGCTTTGCCGTGGCCGGCTGCGAGCCCGACGAAATGGGCATCGGCCCGGTCTTCGCGATTCCGAAGGTGCTCAAGCGCCTGGGCCTCACGGTCAACGACATCGACCTGTGGGAACTCAACGAAGCCTTCGCCGTGCAGGTGATCTACTGCCGCGACAAGCTCGGCATCCCGGGCGACCGCCTGAACGTGGATGGTGGTGCCATCGCGGTGGGCCACCCCTACGGCGTGAGCGGCCAGCGCCTGACGGGCCACGCGCTCATCGAAGGCAAGCGTCGCGGCGCGAAGAAGGTGCTGGTCACGATGTGCATCGGCGGCGGCATGGGCGCTGCGGGCGTCTTCGAGGTCTTGTAACCATGTCGGGCGGCGACACCCAGGTCTCGCCCGAAGCCTTCCTGGCGATGGGGCGGGGCGTTCTGGCCTCGCAACCCTTCAGCGTGCTGATCGGCGCCGAGATGCATGCGCTCTCGTCGGGAATTGTCGACCTCCAGGTTCCGCTGACCGCGCAGCTCAAGCAGCAGAACGGCTTCGCCCATGGCGGCGTCGTCAGCTACCTGGCCGACAACGCGCTGACCTTTGCCGGCGGCACCGCAATGCGCGTGCCGGTGGTGACTTCCGAATTCAAGATCAACTATGTGCGGCCCGCCATCGGCGATCGCCTGATCGCGCGCGCCAAGGCCGTGCATGTCGGCAGTTCGCAGGCCGTCTGCACCTGCGAGATCTTCGCGGTGGCCGACGGCGTCGAGAAGCTCTGCGCACTGGCACAGGGAACCATCGCGAAACTGCCCGACCCTTCTTCCAAGAGACCGACATGAGCCTGCGTCCCACCCTCGATTTCCTGCTCTACGACTGGCTCGATGCCGAGTCGCTCAACCAGAGCGAGCGCTTCGCCGACCACTCGCGCGAAACCTTCGACGCGGTGCTCGACACCTGCGAGCGCATCGCCCGCGAGAAGTACGCGCCGTTCAACCGCACGGTCGACATGCAGGAGCCGCATTTCGACGGCGAGAAGGTCATCCTGCCGCAGGCCACGCACGACGCGCACAAGGCCTTCGTCGAATCGGGAATGATGAGCGCGGCGCAGGACTACGACATCGGCGGCATGCAGCTGCCTTACACGCTGCAGGCTGCGGCCAACAGCTTCTTCGCCATGGCCTCGGTGAGCATCGGCTCGAACATGCTCACGAGCGGCAACGCCAACCTGCTGATGGTGCACGGCACCGAGATGCAGAAAGAGGTGTTCGCGAAGAACGAGTTCTCGGGCCGCTGGGCCGGCACCATGTGCCTGTCGGAGCCGCAGGCCGGCTCGTCGCTGAGCGACGTGGCCACGCGCGCGGTGCCCGATGGCGCCGATTTCCAGGACGATCCGCTCGGCCCACGCTTTCGGCTCACCGGCAACAAGATGTGGATCTCGGCCGGCGACCATGAGCTGACCGAGAACATCGTGCACATCGTGCTCGCCAAGATCCCCGACGAGAACGGCAAGCTGGTGGCGGGCACGCGCGGCATCTCGCTGTTCATCGTGCCAAAGTGGCTGGTGAATGTGGAGAACCCTCACCCCGGCCCTCTCCCGCAAGCGGGAGAGGGGGAGGCTGGCAGCGTGAAGGTCACGCTGGGCAGCAGGAACGACGTGGCGCTCGCGGGCCTGAACCACAAGCTCGGCTGGCGCGGCACCACCAACACGCTGCTGAATTTCGGCGAGGGCAAGTACCCGGTCGGCGGCAAGGCGGGCGCGGTGGGCTACCTCGTCGGCGCGCCCGGCAAGGGCCTGCACTGCATGTTCCACATGATGAACGAGGCGCGCATCGGCGTCGGCACGGCCGCCACCATGTTGGGTATGGCGGGCTACCATGCCTCGCTCGAGTATGCGAAGAGCCGGCCGCAGGGCCGCCTCGTGAAGAAGCCCGAGGCCGGCGCCAGTACCGGTACCCAGGTCGCGAAGGACTCGGCCAGCCCGCAGGTCCGCATCATCGAGCACGCCGACGTGCGCCGTATGCTGCTTGCGCAGAAGGCGTACTGCGAAGGCGCGCTGGCACTGGAGCTGTACTGCGCCCGGCTGGTCGACGTGCAGAAGACCGGCGACGCACAGGCCGCCGACGACGCGCGCCTGCTGCTCGAAGTGCTCACGCCCATCGCCAAGAGCTGGCCCAGCGAGTGGTGCCTTGAAGCCAATTCGCTCGCGATCCAGGTGCACGGCGGCTACGGCTACACGCGCGATTTCCCGGTCGAGCAGTACTGGCGCGACAACCGCCTGAACATGATCCACGAGGGCACGCACGGTATCCAGGCGGCCGACTTGCTGGGCCGCAAGGTGCTGATGGAAAAGGGCCGGGGCCTGCAACTGCTGGCCGGCCGCATCACCGACACCATCGGCCGCACGGCCAAGGTGCCCGCGCTGGCAGTGCATGCCAAGGCGCTGGGGGCCGCGCTGCAGCGCATCGGCAGTGCGACCGAGGCCGCCTGGTCCACCGGCGACCCGGCCGACGCGCTGGCCAACGCCGTGCCCTACATGCAGGCTTTCGGTCACACCGTGCTGGCCTGGATCTGGCTGGACGTCGCGCGGCGTGCGCTGGAAATCGACGCGGAAAAGGCGAGGGCGGTAACAGCTGGCAAGATAGGCGCGACGGACTACTTCTTCCACTACGAGCTGCCGAAAATCGGTGCATGGCTCAATGTGGTCGAGAGCCGCGACTCGACCTGTACAGCTTTGCCCGAGGACGCTTTTTGACAATGGCCAACGCCGCTCCCAACAACACCCCCAACCCTGCCAAGCCCCCGAAGCCGCACGCCCGGCTCGAGAAGTGGATCTGGATCCTGATCTACGGCGGCCTGTTCCTCGTGATCCTGGGCATTTCCACCGGCCGCACCGACGCCACGCTCGGCTGGGCGATCGCCGTACCTGGCGGCCTGATCGCCCTGGTGGGCTTCGTGCTCATCTACGTGCGTTCCCGCCTCAACGACAAGTAAGGAAGAAGGCCGCGCCATGCTCAAGCACATCGTGATGTGGAAGTTCAAGGACCATGCCGAAGGCGCCGACAAGGCGACCAACCTTCTCAAGGCCAAGGCACTGCTCGACGCCTGCGCGAAGCTGTCGCCCGGCACGCACCGCTTCGAGGTGGCCATTGCCCAGCCCGGGCTCGAAGCCACCTACGACCTGATCCTGAACTCGGAATTCACCGACGCGGCCGCGCTGGCGGCCTATGCCGACCACCCGCAGCACGTCGCGCTGAAGCCCTTCATCGGTGCCGTGCGCGAAGCGCGGCAGTGCATGGACTATGAAATCTGAACCCCGCGCGCCCGACGCCAAGGCCACCCCGGCCGATCGGCGGGCGTTCGGCCGCGCACAGCGCACGCGCTTTCCGCTCGACCAGTGGGCGCAGGCGCCCGAGCCCGATGCGGCAGGCCGCAGCCCGCTCGGATGGCTGAAGGCGTCCAACCGCGGGCGGGTGCCCGAGCTGGTGCCGGTGCGCCACGGCCGCATGCTGGCCACCCCGTTCACCTTCTATCGCGGTGCCGCCAGCCTGATGGCGAACGACCTGGCCCGGCTGCCGCACAGCGGCATCGCGACACAGCTGTGCGGCGACGCGCACCTCGCGAACTTCGGCTTCTTCGCCAGCCCCGAGCGCTCGCTGGTCTTCGACATCAACGACTTCGACGAAACCCTGCAGGGTCCCTTCGACTGGGACGTGCGCCGGCTCGCCACCTCGTTCGTCGTGGCCGCACGCGATCTCGGCTTCAAGCCGCGCGCCGGGCGCGACGCGGTGCGCCAGCTGGCCGAGGCGTACCGTGACCGCATGCGCCGCTTTGCGCGGATGGACACGCTGGATGCCTGGTACGCGCGCCTCACGTCGCAAACCCTGCTGAAGCTCGGTGCCGAGGACGCGACCGAGCTCGCGGTCATCAAGAAGGCCCGGCGCAGCACCTCGCGCGTGTTCGCGGAAGGGGCGACCAAGATCGTCAAGGGCCGCCTGATGATGCGCGAACAGCCGCCGTTCGTGTACCACGACGCCAAGGCCACGGAACGCGAGATCCGCCGTTTTCGCGCCGGGCTGCCGGCCTTCCTGGCGCAATACCGCGCCAGCCTGCCGCCCGAGCGCCAGCGGCTGTTCGACCGCTACGAGCTGCATGACGTCACGGTGCTCACGCCTGGCGTCGGCTCGGTGGGCCGGCGCTGCTTCCTGCTGTTGCTGGTGGCCGATCAGGTCCATCCGCTGTTCCTCCAGTGCAAGGAAGCCGGCGAATCGGTGCTCGAAGCCCACCTGGGCCCGGCGCCGGGTTCGGGCTCTCCGGGCCAGCGCGTGGTGCAGGGGCAGCGGTTGGCACAGGCCGCCAGCGACGTTTTCCTCGGCTGGGCCGAGGCGCCGGGCGGACGCGGCTTCTATGTGCGCCAGCTGCGCGACATGAAGGCTTCCTACAAGCTCGAAGACTTCAAGCCCGTCGACCTCGTCGAGTTTGCCGAAGCCTGCGGCTACAGCCTGGCGCGTGCGCATGCCAAGGGCGGCGACGCCTGGGCCATCGCCGGCTACCTCGGGCGCTCCAAGACATTCAACACCGCGCTCGCAGACTTTGCCGAGGCCTACGCCGACGTCAACCAGGCCGACTGGCGCCAGCTGAAAAAAGCGGTGGCGTCGGGCAATTTCGCCGCCGTCAAGGCCATCAGCGACGCCTCGTAGCGGCGGTAGACCGCGAATCCTTCTTCTTTCACATGTTCCGGAGACAACAGACATGACCCCCCGCACCACCCAGCAACTCTTCGACCTCACCGGCAAGACGGCCCTCATCACCGGCGGCTCGCGCGGCCTGGGCCTGCAGATGGCCCATGCGCTCGGCGAAGCCGGCGCGAAGATCATGCTGAGTTCGCGCAAGGCCGACGACCTGGAGCAGGCCGCCGCCGAACTGCAGTCCGCCGGCATCGACGCGCGCTGGATCGCCGCTGACTGCTCGAAGGAAGAAGACACCCGCCGCCTGGCCGACGAGACGCTGCAGCGCATGGGCGCGGTCGACATCCTGATCAACAACGCCGGCGCCAGCTGGGGTTCGCCGGCCGAGAGCCACCCGGTCGAAGCCTGGGACAAGGTGATGAACCTCAACGTGCGCGGGTACTTCATCCTGTCGCAACAGATCGCCAACGGCTACATGATTCCGAAGAAGACGGGCCGCATCATCAACATCGCCTCGATCGCCGGGCTGAACGGCAACCCGCCCGAGATGCAGACGCTGGCCTACAACACCTCGAAGACCGCGGTGATCGGCTTCACGCGCACGCTCGCGGCCGAATGGGGCAAGTACAACATCAACGTGAACGCGATCTGCCCGGGCTTCTTCATGACGAAGATGGCGGCCGGCCTGATCAAGTCGCTGGGCGAGGACAAGATGGCCTCCCACGCGCCGCTCGGCCGTCTTGGCGACGAAGAAGACCTCAAGGGGATCACGCTGCTGTATGCGAGCGATGCCGGCAAGCACATCACCGGCCAGTGGCTGGCTGTGGATGGCGGCGTGAGTGTGGTGCTCGGGGCCTAGATGACGCCTTTGTTTGTTCGTGTTGCGGGGTGTTCAGGGCGCGATCGCGCCGACGGTGTGCTCTGCTCCGCGAATGTCCCCCGGCGCGGCCTAGGGCCGCAGGCCTCCTCCTTTATTTCGCTGCGCAGAGCACACCATCGGCGTGATCGCTCAGCGCCGCGGTTGATCGGCCAGCACAACGACCGCGCCCATCGTGCACAGGGCACCGGGTGCTCCCCGCAGCGAAATAAAGGAGGAGCGAAGCGGGGGACATTCGCGGAGGGGAGCACCCGGTGTCCTGTGCAC